>NZ_NPJZ01000002.1:600000-774595 GCF_002245895.1 Rhodococcus sp. OK302 | reverse complement strand
AGACTGCGCGCCTCGCATGGGAGACAGGCGCAGCCCATACGGTTTGGCAGGAACGAGTAGAACAGCTCAACGTCTGGCTGACTGAGCAAGGCAACGCCTCGAACATGTCCACTGAGCAGATGCAGGATGATCGGCAGCGGGAGATTGACCTCCAAGCCGAACTGCGCGAGGTCGAAAACTCTAAGCAGCGAGGCCAGGAGCAGCAGGCCGTGATCGAGCAACTCATGGAGAAACTCGTCTCGAAGAGGGGTGAACTTCTCACCCGACGGCAGACGTACACGAAAGGACTGGGAGATTCTGGTTCGCTCACCCGGGTCGATGTCCACCAACAAGGCGACATCGCGAGCATCGGAGACCAACTACGCGCCCTCCTCAACTGCCCAGACTCCTTCGAGTCGGCGTTCGGCAAGGACGGCATCGCCGCGTCTCTGCTCAGAGAGCGGCCGAAGACTCCGCAGTTTCACACCGGGGTGCAAAAGTTCAAGAAATCTCTCATCGAGTTGGTTCGAGATGGTGCCGACTCTGAGATTGGGCGATCATTCAAGGTGGACGCCCGTTTCTACAGCCGCCTATCCAACGCCGACACTTTCGACCTGTCCACCAACATCATGCTCTGGTTCCCAGAGGATCTCGTCGCCGTCCTCTACCGGCCAACAGCGGGAGGAAATCTGACTCCTGTCGACCACGGATCTCCTGGTCAGAAGACAGCGGCTCTGCTCACTGTCATCCTTCAAATGGGAACCGATCCGCTCCTGCTCGATCAACCAGAGGATGATCTCGAGAACAAGCTCGTCAGACGTCTCGCCGTCGAAACACTGAAGAACATCAAGACTCGCCGACAACTTATTGTCTCCACCCACAACGCCAACATTGTTGTCACATCAGCTGCTGAGAACATCCTCTCGCTCCAACACGGAGATGCCTTGCCGCTAATCGAAGCCGAGGGCACCCTTCAATTAGCGGCTGTTAAAGCCAACGTATGTGAGATCCTTGAGGGCGGCGAAGACGCCATCAAGACTCGGTATCGCCGACTGATCGGACCCATTGGTGTGTGAGCGATGCTGCTGCGCCTCGCGTCCCGTCGTTGACGAAGCGGTCGGTGCGGTGGGTGGCCCTCGGGTGTCGAGCAATAGCCCGCCGAGGGTTCGCGTGTGAACGACGGTCGAAACCTGGTTCTGGCCCAATTTCCGTGATCAGTTCTGAATGCTTCAGTCGCTGAGTAGTATTCGTTTGCGGAGCAGGTTAAATCCGGCACGTCCGTACATCTGCCGTTTGAGCATCTTGCGGGCGGAGCCAAGACTCCCGGTGGCAAGGACTGCCGATGAAGGGGCGCCGCCAAGGCACCCGGAGCGAAGGCTGCGGCCGCGCCGGCAGCGGAGGCTCCCACTGCTGAGGCTGCTGCACCCGAAGCTGCTGCACCCGTCGTCAACACGGACCGACCGAAAGTGCATCGGGGACCTCCATTCCGCTTAAGAGGCCACCAACTCCCGAGCTATTCAGGCAGTTTTAGGGAGAGAGCCGCCAACCATTCCACCGCTCTTTGGCGGTACTCGTCGGGCTGAGCGCCCTCAGCCTTTGCCAGGGCGATCAGGAGTATTTCCCCCAGGTATAACTGGCCACGGATAACCTCGATGGGCTCCGGGGCATCTATGCCGGTGAGTCTCTGGCTGATGTAGTCGGCAGCTTCTGCGTGTCCATCCTCCGCTGACGAGACATACATGGTCAGAAGCTCGATCGCGTAGCGAACTGCTTGCGTGGCGTTGGGGACCGGTTCTTGCATCTTTCGACGCTAGCCCCGCCTGCCTGAGCTGTCCGGTCTACCAGCAACTATGTGGCCGAAATGAAACTGAACCGTGCCGGGTTTGATGCCGCATCCGTTTTTGTGAAGGATGCAGATCATGCCCAAGCGTTACCCACCCGAGCAACGTGAGCGAGCCGTCAGGATGGTCCTCGACCACCTCGACGAATATCGGTCCGTTTACTCCGCATGTCAGGTGATAGGCCCGAAACTCGGTATCGGCGCCGAATCGCTGCGGAACTGGACCAAGCAAGCCCAGATTGATGCCAACCAAGTTCCCGGTGCTACTTCTGCGGAACAGCAACGCATCAAAGATCTCGAGCGTGAGAATCGAGAACTCAAGGAAGCCAACGAAATTCTGAAGTCGGCATCGATTTTCTTCGCGAGGGAACTCGACCCTCGCCGCCGCTGATAGTCCAGTTCATCGACAACATGCGTGCACAAAATTTCAGGGTCGAGTCGATCTGCAGAGTGCTCACCGCACAAGGAATTCAGGTCGCCCCACGCACGTACCGCAACTGGAAAACCGCAGCACCATCTGCACGGACGATCACCGACGCCCACCTCACCGAGGAACTGCGGGCCACGATCGGCACTGCCGAAGGGCTCTACGGCCGACGAAAGATGACTGCTCACCTGCGCCGCAAAGGCCACCACGTCGCGGCCTGCACCATCGACCGCTTGATGCGCGACGAAGGACTGAACGGGGTGGTCAGAGGCCGGCAGCACCGAACCACGATTCCCGGCGGCAAGGACAGTCGCCGGGCACCCGACCTGCTCGATCGGGACTTCACCGCCGACGCACCGAACCGAACATGGGTTACCGATTTCACCTATTGCCGAACGTGGGCCGGGTTCGTCTACGTCGCATTCGTGATCGACTGCTTCTCCCGGGCAATCGTCGGCTGGCATGCCTCGACAGTGAAGGACACGGCTATGGTCACCACGGCATTGAAGATGGCATTGTGGCGACGCGATCACGGTGGACACCGGGTCAGGGATGGGCTGATCCACCACAGCGATGCCGGCAGCCAGTACACATCAATTTCCTTCGCGGAAACGCTTGCGTTGGAAGGGATTGCAGCTTCAATTGGAAGCGTCGGCGACGCCTACGACAACGCCCTTGCGGAGTCGACAATCGGACTGTTCAAGACAGAAGCAGTTTCCAAGAGCAGTCCGTTTCTGCAAGGGGCGATCAAGACGATCGACGACATCGAATTCGCGACGATGGAATGGGTGGATTGGTTCAATACCCGCCGCCTGCACAGCACCTTGGACTACGTCACTCCCGACGAGTTCGAGGCCATCTATTACTCTGAATTATCGATTCTCCAGCCGGAGATGTCGCCAGCATAGGAGCGGCAAGAAACCCGGCACGGTTCAAACAACGCCTTCTACTACCGCAAGCACTGAGCCCGAGATCACGAACAGATCCACGTCGAAAAAAGCGGAAAGGACCGGTCTTTCCTTGCTGAAACCATTCCAAAGAAGGTGATGCTCCTGACTTGTTCAATGGAAACCAGGACAACCGGGATCTGCAGTCTCGTAAAGTCCACGGTGTCGGTCGGCGCAGGCTCGCAAGCTCCTTGCCACCACAATCAGGTGGTTGGCTCACTCATAGCGTGCCCTGCCAATCGACACCGGCCTACGGTGTGGTTCGACAGAGGCGTGAAACGATCAACTTCAAGTCAGGATGCCCACCGTAGGTGCACACCGAAACCGCACCCGGACAACAGGAGCATCCGCATTGATCATCATCGGAATCGACCCGCACAAAGCATCATTGACAGCCGTAGCCGTCGACAACAGCGGCGAGACAGTGGCCCGCCGCAGGTTCGCCGTCAATTCCGGTACTGCCACGCAACTGCGGAAATGGTCACACAGATGGTCCGAGCGGCGTTTCGCCGTCGAAGGCGCCAAGGGATCGGGGCGCGGTATCGCGCAAATACTGCTCGCCGACGCTGAACACGTCGTCGACGTACCGTCCACCCTCGCCATGCGCGTGCGCGTGCTCGATACCGGCGGAGGACGCAAGACAGATACGGACGATGCACGCGCTGTCGCATTGACCGCATTGCGCCACAAGGGATTGCACGCGGTTCGGCACGAGGATCAGTCGACTATTCTACGGCTGCTCAGTGAACGCCGAGACGACCTCGTCCGGGAACGAACACGCGTCCTGAACCGTCTACACCAGCTCCTTCGGGAACTCATTGCCGGTGGTGTTCCGACCGGGCTGAACGCTGCACAAGCAGCTGCCGCTCTGCGACGAGTCCGACCAGTCACGGCAACCGACGCATGCCGCCGGGACCTGGCGAAAGAGCTTCTGACCGATCTGCGCCGGATGGATTCCAACATCAAGGGCAACGAAGCACAGATGCGTGATGCGGTCGCCGCGACCACTACCACTCTGCCGCAGGTACACGGGATCAGTACCGTTCTGACAGCGAAACTGCTCGGCCATGTCGCTGACATCAGTCGGTTCCCGTCAGCAGATCACTTCGCCAGTTACACAGGGACTTCGCCGTTGGCGGCGTCGAGCGGGGAGACGGTTCGGCATCGACTCAACACCGGCGGGAATCGTCAACTGAACTCGGTACTGCACACCGTCGCCGTGTGCCAGAGCCGAGATGTCAACGACGGTCGAAACTGGTTCTGGCCCACTTTCCGTGACGGCTCCACCTTCACGCCGCGTGTCGTTCCGGTAGGACGTGGACCGTGCGGGAGATGATCATTCTGGTGTCCTGAGAACTGTTGTGACCTGCGCGTACTCCTTCCACATCTGGCGGGTGTCGACATTGTCGACGGCAGGTGAAAACTGATCAAGGTACGGCACGCCGGAAAGGGGTCAAGATTCAGATGCCGTTGACAGACATCGATTCGGTCGATGCGACCGCAGGCGGAGTCCGTATTCGTGCGTCGCCGTTGTCGACGTCGGCGAGCTGTCCGACGTGCGGTGTTTTGGTCGAAACGAGTGCACAGTCGGTACGAACGAATGCTCGCCGATACGGCCATCGCTGGCCGATCGAGCTACGTCGTCTTGCAGGTACGTCGATTTCTGTGCTCGAACACCGGCTGTGACCGACGCACATTTGCCGAGCAGATCGACGGACTGACCCAGGCTTACACACGGACCACTCCGCTGCTACGCGAAATCCTGGAAAAGATCGCGCTGGCGTTGGCCGGACGAGCCGGATCGAGGTTGGCGTCCACGCTAGGAGTTTCCGTCGGACGCTCTACCTTGTTACGGCTGTTCCGAGCGTTGCCCGACCCTCCAACCGGTGTGGTGACGGTGCTTGGCATCGACGACTTCGCTCTCCGTCGGCGGCATCGTTACGGCACAGTTCTGATCGATATGGACACTCACCGACCTGTCGATGTTCTCGCCGACCGGAAAGCCGAAACAGTCACCAAATGGCTCACCGAACATCCGGGAACACAGGTGATCTGCCGTGATCGTGCCGGCGCCTACGGAAGAAGCAGCACGCACCGGAGCGCCCCAGGCGATCGAAGTCGCCGACCGCTGGCACCTATGGCACAATCTCGCAGAGGCGGTGGAGAAAACGGTTGCAGCCCATCATCATTGCCTGAAAAAAGAGCCCGATATAGAGCCTGAACCCTCGATCGAACGCACCCCATCGGAACAACTCAGTCAGGCCGCCGAGTACATGCGACGGTCAGGAGAGTTCGATACTCGCCGTCCGCACGAAACTGCGATTCGAGGCGGTCGCGACTCTCAAGAACGAAGGCATGGGAATCAGAATGATCGTCCGCCAGCTCGGGTTGGCACGGGAGACCGTTCGTCGTTTCTACTGCGCAAGCAGTGTCGATGAATTGTTGGGGGCGCCGCGGGCAGGCCGGCCCACTATGTTGGACAGGTTCGCCGTCTACCTGCACGAGCGTTTCAACGACGGATATACCTCCGCTGCTGCACTTTACGAATAACTTCAAGTATTGGGATATCGCGGCAGCTACAGCTCCGTTCGCGACTACTTGAGACCGCTGCGCAGCATCGGGGCTGCGCCCGGCCAGAAAGCAGATACCGAAGGTCCGGCGGATCACCTCCTGGATGTTACGACACCCCGACAACCTCACCGATGACGAGCAGATCGGGCTCAAGCAGGTTCTCGCCAGCTGCCGGCACCTTGAAGCAACTGCAGGGCATGTCACTTCGTTCGCGGAGATTCTCACAGAACGCCTTGGTGCACAATTTAACTCGTGGATGTCAGCCGTCTCGGCAGATGGCCTTCCACACTTGCGCCGCTTCGTTCGAGGGCTCGAAACCGACCACGCTGCGGTTCTGATGGACTGGCTCTGCCGTACAGTTCCGGCGCTGTCGAAGGGCACGTGAACGGGATCAAGATGCTCAAACGGCAGATGTAAGGACGTGCCGGATTCGACTTGCTTCGCAAACGAATACTCCTCAGCAACTGACACATTCAAATCGATCACGGAAAGTGGGCTACTAGAACCAGGTTTCGACCGTCGTTCACACCGGCCCTGCTGAAGCTTCTTGAACCTCGCCCGACTACAGAGGTGTCACCGCCCGGCCCGTCTACAGAGGTGTCACCGAATCCGCCGTGTGCCCCTCTCCCGGTGCACCGCCACCGAATCCGCCGACCGGGGGCGTGCGGCAGGCGGTGACGTAATCGGTGAAGTCCCACTCCCGCAGGAACCGCACTCCAGCGTCCAAACCCTTGTCGTACAGGTCCTGCGACGCCGCCACCCCGATCCCGAAATCGACCGCGCTGACACCGTCGGTCGGCACGAAACAGTGCGCCGGACGGTGCACGGATCATCCACATACGCCGAATCCTGATTGGTGAACAGCGTGTCCAGGACCGCGATCCCCAGCGACAGCGGTCCCTGCACCCGGCGGATCGCCGGCGGTGTCCCCGCCCTGGCGGTCAACCGCACCCCGAACGTCGGCCACCGAGGAGCAAGACTGTCGGACCGGTCGAACAGATCGACCGGAAAGTTCGACAGTAACCCTCCGTCGACCCACGTCGCGCCCTTCACCCGCACCGGAGTGAACACGAACGGAATAGCCGCGGACGCCCGCACAGCCCGGGCAACAGAGAACTCGTCGGGATCGGCACCGTAGGCCGGCAAGTCCCAGGGAATACGGACCAGGCGTCGAGCAGAGAGGTCACTGGCCGTGACCACCAACGAATACGCGTAGCGAGAGGATTCTTCGCCGGTCCGCAGATCCCCGAACGTGCGCA
This sequence comes from Rhodococcus sp. OK302, assembly GCF_002245895.1. Taxonomy (NCBI): domain Bacteria; kingdom Bacillati; phylum Actinomycetota; class Actinomycetes; order Mycobacteriales; family Nocardiaceae; genus Rhodococcus; species Rhodococcus sp. OK302. The sequence continues at coordinate 767,572 of NZ_NPJZ01000002.1, read as the reverse complement.
CACCCAACTCCGCGAGGACGCCGGTCATGAACTCCTCCAGGTACCGCCCCTCGTAGAGTCCGTCGAAAGCAAGGAGCGAGAGTGGGGCGCCGATCACCGGCACCCGCCCGAGCAGACCGGGATCTGCGAACTTGCGGTAGTCGATCGTCTTCGCAATGTCCTCGAGCCGCGAAAGGGGCTCCCCCGCATGCTGCAGGGCCGCCACCAAAGCGCCCACGATCGCCCCGGCGCTCGACCCCGCCACCCGCGGAAACCGGTACCCCGCCTCAGCCAGCGCAGTGATTGCGCCGACCAAGCCGATGCCCTTGACTCCGCCGCCTTCACACACCAGATCTGCCGAGCGCTGCGTGCTCACCCGATCTACGCTAGCCGCGCCGCCACACTCCACCAGCGAAATCGCGACGCTCCCCGGGCCGGGGGTCTTGTTGTCCTCGACACATCAAGGCAGCCAACAAATTCGGGTAACTGGCGACCGTTCCAGTTCCGGTCGGTCGCGGCCGTGCTCGCCGGCGGGTATCGCGAGGTCATGCACCGCAACGGGGCCCGGGTTCGATGGCGTGTGCGGCGCGTCCGCCCTGGCCGTCGCGTTGACCAATCGAGGGCCGAGCCGCGCGAGGGCGGGCTGGTCGACTCGCGTCGCTGCATCCCGCAGTGCACGCGCATCACGTCGAACGCTCCCTCCCCGATCCGGAGAACGCGGTTCCCTCCAGGTTTGTCGGGCACCGCAGAGGCGAGGGCCGCGCACACCCGCTGGACATTCTCCTAGGTGGAAGCAACGAAAAGTCGCTCGGGGCACCGAAATCTTCCACTTCCCCAGGCAATTGGACACGCGCCCGAGTGGCGCAGAGTCGAATCCGTGTGTACAAACGACGCAAGCGATATCCAGTCGTGATATTCCTCACAATTGATTTGTGACCGCTGGACGCTGGACATACCTAGAACGTGCCTTAAGCCACAGGGCCTTCACGTACCGGACCATGCCGTAGGTCCGCAATGCCAATGGAGAGGGCCCAATCTTGCTGCTCCCGATGCCGCCGGCCGACTCGATGTTCCTGCTCGGCGAGTCCCGCGATCACCCCATGCACGTCGGGGGCCTGGCCCTGTTCGAACCGCCGGACGGCGCCGACGCGCAGGCTATGCGGTCGATGTTCGGCGCCGCGCTCGCCCGCGACGCCGTCGCACCGCTGCTGCGTAAGCGGGCCCGACGGTCGGCGACCACCCTGGGCCAATGGGGCTGGGAAACCGACCCCGACATCGATCTCGACCACCACATCCGCCACGACGCGCTACCCGCGCCCGGCGGGATCACCGAACTGATGACACTGGTCGCGCGGCTGCATTCCGTTTTACTCGACCGCAGCCGACCGCTGTGGGAGATACACCTGATCGAAGGCCTCACCGGCGGCCGCTTCGCGCTGTACATGAAGATCCACCACGCCCTCGCCGACGGCGTGTCCGCGATGAAACTCTTGCGCAGCGCGCTCAGCGAGGACCCCGACGCCACCGGAATGCCCGCCCCGTGGGAACCTCTGGCCCCCCGGTGCCGCGCCCTCCACCTGGTCCCGGATCCGCCCACCGACAGCGCTGGCCGTCTCGACTTGCCCGCAGCGGCCTTACGCGCAGCTCGCGGCGCCGTCGGTGAGGCCGTCGGCGTGGTGCCCGCGATCGCCGGCACCCTCGACCGGGCCCGCCGCCGCCGCCGCGGCGGGCCGCTCTCGCTCTCCGCGCCGAAATCCATGCTCAACGTGCCGATCGGCGGCGCCCGACGGTTCGCGGGCCCGGTCCTGGCCGATCGAACGCCTCCGCCTGGTCGCCAAGTTCGCCGACGCTACCGTCAACGACGTAGTACTCGCGATGTGCTCGGGTGCCCTGCGCACCTTTATGGACGATCAGGGGGCACTGCCGCAACACCCGCTGATCGCGATGGTTCCCGTCTCGCTGCGCAGCGATGATCAGGAAACCAAGGCGGGCAACGAGATCGGGGTGTTGATGTGCAACCTCGCCACCCGCCTCGTCGGCGCCCGACACGATCGCGAGCGCGCCACTGATACCCGTCGCCGCGCAGGCAAGCGCAAACGGCGCGCCTTGAGAGTTGCCGACCATCGCGGGCCTGCCCAACCCACGCAGCGCTGCGAACTCGTCGACATCGGCTGCGAAGTCGCGAAACGACTTGCCGGGCTGAGGTGTCGACACTCCCAATCCTGGACGGTCGAGCGAGATGATACGCACGTCGAGTTCCTCGAGCGTAGATGCCGGCGGGGCCGGCGCCGACGATCGCGACCCGGAGTGGGCGGAATTCGGACATTTCTGTTCAATCCTCCTGAACAACTTTATGTTTCATCTATCTACGAGATGATGTGACCATCGATTACCGACCCCTCGAAAGCATCATGCGACGCCCGAGGGTTGCCCTCGATACCGTCGGGCGTCACGTCACCCCTTCTGGGGACGAACGACCAAGGCCCGATCGCCGTTTCTTCCTGCCATCATCTTTTCGCCCAGTTCGAGAAACTCTCGCATCCGCTCCCGTGGTAGCTGAGCACCGTCCTTCAATCTGAGATATGAGCGTTCATCGACGATCAGTGTGACCTGGCCATCGTCCGTGTCGAGTGTGATGGAGTCAGCTCCCACCGCCGACAGAACACCTACCACCGGTTGTGGCGCGGAAAGCGGAGACATACGGATATCCATCGAAAACCGAAAGCGATCAGATCGATTAGGCAGACCGGCGTGGGGAGTTGCCTCGCTGAAAATCAATGCATCACCAGGGTGATAGACGCTGGGACGTGCCCAGGCGGATTCCGGGATTGCGCCATCGGGAATGCTGTATTTAGGCGGAGAATCCCAGTCGTGCAGGTAGCCGTGCTTGCTCAACCCCGGGGCGATTGCGAGACCACCACAATCGAAGTCGATGTCGGAGAAAGGCAACCAGCACGTACGGAATGGAATACCCTCGTTGAAAAATCCGTCCTGATGGCGCCCGCCGACAAAATCGTCCGGTTCGATTGCCACTGGCGGATTCAAGCGATACTCGGTACTGGGCACCCATGTAATCGGCTCTCCGACAACGCCTTCGAAGAATGAGTGGATGCGAGGATTCGCGGTGAACGCCTCCCAACATCCGGATCCGTAGATTTCAGGTACCTTCACCGGAAAGTCTGTGACGTCCTTGCCATTCCAGATCGGGACGTCCAGCCCTCGATCGACAACTCCGTAGTCGTCTACGAGAATCGAAAAAAATTTCGACCGGACTTCTTCCACGGCATCGAGGTCCAACACGTTGCGGAAGAACAGATAACCTTCTTCCCGATAGACCTCCTCGAGCTTTTCATGATTGCCCAGCAGATCGTTGTGAACGTCAAGCTCTTTCATCGGAAACGCCACTACACACCACCTTCGGAAATTGCCGACAGCACCGCACCGTCGAATGTTGAAATTGTCGTGAAATAATTCTGGTGACCCGTCGTTACCACTGTCATTACGAACCGGCACTCCAATCTCGAGCCCGTTTCAAGACTTCGGAAAAGGGAAGTGCGACATCGGTCGCACGTTCGCGGGGCAGGCCCAACACCCTTTCCGCGATCCCGTTCCGCTGCATCTGTTCGGTACCGCCCGCGATCGCCGGCTTCTTACTTTCCAGAAAGTCGTGTGCTACGGCCCCTGCACCAGGTACGTCCGGGTCCCATATGACTGCATCTGCTCCCCCGATTTCCAGGGCGGCACGCGCACGATTCACACTCGCGCCTGCCAGCGCCAGCTTTCCGTAGGCGGCTGTTCCTGCGTCGACCTTCGCCAGACGTGACATCGTTGCGATCCTTGCCTTGAGCTGTTTGGCTGCGTACTCCTCGACATGGACCCCGACCAGCGTTCGTCGAACTCCCGCGTCGCCAAGAAGGCCACAACCGAGGGCCAGAGCGACCAGATCAGGACAAAGCTCACCAGGAAGGTCCGGTGTTTCGGTGGCTCCCGGGCGGCCAGCGCCGCGTTCGAAGACCAACAACGTGGAGGTGACCGACCAGCCCTCGTCTACCTGGCCGATCCTCTCCCCGTCGTCGATCACCACGGCATCGAGGAACTCTTCGCAAAATTCGCTACCGCCGCCGATCTGCTTGATCGGACGCACGGTCAACCCGTCAGCCGTACAGGGGACACCAAACCATGTGAGCCCCTTATGTTTAGGAACATCCCAATTCGATCGAGTCAGGCACATTCCCCAGTCTGCAAGATGCGCAAGCGAGCTCCAAATCTTCGAGCCATCGAGCACCCAGGATCCATCCGGCCGGCGTGTTGCTCTCGTTTGGATGCCGGCTAGGTCAGAGCCTGCCGCAGGCTCGGAGAAGAACTGGCACCAAAGTTCCTCTCCTTTCAGCACTTTCGGCACGTGTCGCAGGAGGAACTCTGGAGTAGCATGGCGGAGCATTGTGGGCACGCAAGAACCGAAGGTCGTGACGCTCAGAATTCCGAAATTCGGTGTTACGAATGCTGCCGATTCTTCGACAAATGCTCGTTCGTGCTCAGCGGTCAGCCCTTGCCCTCCGTACTCGACCGGCCACGTAATTCCGGCGAATCCACCGTCGAACAGTCGTCGTTGAATACTTCGATGCCTCGCGACCTCCTGGGCTGTGTGCGGATCCTGTTCAGGACTGGTGCGATCCCGCCGATCGAGGTTGTGAGGCAACCAATCACGCGCTCTGGCGCGAAACTCCTCTACCGTTTCGGTGATCGCGACAACGTCCGTGGTGCTCACCGTGCCTCCTGCAACTCATCGGCGTGCGTACGCAGGATCCGGCTACGGTGAAAATCAGTAGTTCCGAACAATGCCGCGTTCGCAGTCAGTCGGCGTAAGTACAAATGCAAGTCGTGTTCCCAGGCGAATCCGATCCCTCCGTGCACCTGAAGGCAATCCTGAGCCATCCGCGCTGCTCGCTCCCCTACGTACGTAGCGGCGATCGAGCTGACCTCCGATGCGTAAGTTTGCCCCTCCGACAGTGCTCGAACTGAAGCATCCAAGACTGCCTTGGAGGACTCTACGACCAGGCTGACATCAGCTAAGAGGTGTTTGATCGCCTGAAACGATCCGATTGGACGACCGAAGGCGATGCGGTCGAGCGCGTATTGTCTGGTGAGATCGAACAGGCGATCCATCGCCCCCACCGATTCTGCCACGGTCAGCACGCTCGCAACCGTACGAGAGTGCTCAACGCCACCGTGTATCAGTACCTTTCGAGGGACTCGTACACCGTCGAGAGTTAACTCTTCCAACCGCCGAGTCACATCGAGACAGTTCAATGCGCGTCGTTGTAGACCGGGATCGACTTCGATCAGCGTCTGTACATCTTTCCCGTCGATCGACATGGTAAGTAGCAGCCACCGTGCACGTGGATCGTCGATAACGACAGTCCCACTCAAAACCAGTTCCTCACCGTCGGGTTCCGCTGACAGCGTTGTCCCTCCCCACAGCGAGTCTCCGGCCACCGGGATTGCTGCAGTACCCTCACCCGATGCCAGGACGGGAAGCATAGAACTCCGTTGCTCGTCCGATCCGCTGTGCCCGAGAAGTGCTGCAACCGTATTGGTGGCGGTAAACGGTTCGGGTAGTAGACGGGCACCCCTCGAACGCGCAATCAGTGCAATGTCGGCCACCGGATCTCCGGATACGCTTCCGCCGCCGTACCCTTCGTCGACGAGCATCGCGAACCATCCCAGATCTGCTGCGCGCGAAACGAAGCCGGGGTCGAGCGAGGACCCGTCAGCAATTGCACGCACTTTAGCCAACGGCAACATCTCATCGACAAGTCGTGCCGACGACTCTAGCAATAGTGCCTGATCAGGCGTTGGGTCAAGGTCCACTGTGCTACACCACTTCAGGGTGAGCAGCCACCCGATCGACTACTGACGGCAGCACCGGCCCAGCTTCTTTCCAGTCCGGTACCCCGTCCGAAACGTGCGCACGGGCAACCTTGTCGTCGTGCACCTCCGCCCAATGCGAGTGGTTGATCTGGTGCAGGCTGAAGCACGCGTTCAGTGCGTTGTAGAAGCCCATGTTGTCCTGAGTTTGGTTCACCGACTCTTTGATCAGCAAGGAAGCCATGGTCGGTGTCTTCGCGATTCGCTTGGCGAACTCTTCGGTGTTGTGCGCCAACTCTTCCCGCGGCCATAGCTTGGAGATCATGCCCAGTGCATGTGCTTCGCGCGCGTCGATCGAATCACCGGTGAGCATCAATTCCTTCGTCTTGCGCAATCCGAATTCCCACGGATGCGCGAAATACTCGACTCCGCACATACCCAAGCGGGCGCCGACAACGTCGGCGAACGTGGTGTCCTCGGCCGAGACGATCAGATCGCAACTCCACATCAGCATCAGCGCTGCCGAGTACACCTTGCCGTGAACCTCTGCGATTGTGATTTTGCGAAGATTTCGCCACCGACGCGTGTTCTCGAAGAAATAGTGCCATTCCTGCAGCATTCGCTGCTCGGCTCCGACACGGCTGCCGCCGTTCGTTTGGTGGGTGATGTGCTGATCCGGACCGGGTTCGCGTTCTGCGATACGGATTTTCGAACCCAGGTCATGTCCGGAGGAGAACATCGTGCCGGTGCCGCCGAGAATGACGACGCGGACGCAATCATCGGCCTCTGCTCGAAGCATCGCCTCGTTCAACTCCACCAGGAGTTGCCGATTCTGGGCATTGCGCGCTTCTGGCCGGTCCAGCATGATCCGTACGACGCGACCGTCGTCGAGGGTGGTGTAGCTGACGAACTTGTAATCGTCCATGATTGGTGTCCTTAGGATTGGGATGCGAATACGTGCTCAGACAAGTCCGCGCTCTCGCATCGATGCGAGGCGTTCATCGTCGTAGCCGAGGATTTCCGTGTATACGCGATCATTGTGTTGACCGAGATGTGGTGCTGGGCCGGAGAATTCGGCGGGGGTTTCAGAGAAGATGATCGGGATACCGCTGCCGTACAAGCCTTCGGCTTCTCCGTAGTCCGGGTGCGCGAGCGCGACGGTCTCGCCGCGACCAAGTACATGAGGGTCGCACACTGCTTCCTCAGGTGTTCGGACTCTCGAAACCGGTATATCCGCGTCGTACAGGCACTTCTCGATCTCGTCGACGCCACGTACGGCGGCCCATTCTGCGACGATGCGGTGTATTTCCTCGGCATTGGCCGCGCGCGGTGCGCGTTCAGAAAACCTGCTGTCCGACAACAACTCCGGCATACCCATTGCCGCGGGAAGGCGTTTGAAGAATCCGTCGTTTGCCGCGCAGATCGCTACTTCACCGTCCAGGGCCTGAAAAATGCCGAACGGAGCGAGCCGATTGAGATAGTTCCCTGTTCGTGGCGACATACCCGTCTCTGAGTAACCTCCCCACGGTTCCACCGCGACCATCGAGGTAAGCGCCCCCAGCATCGAGACATCCACGTGCTGACCGATTCCGGAGGTCTTGGCCTCGAGCACGGCTGCGAGGGTTCCGGCCACTGCAAACAGCGGTGCCATCATGTCGCCTAGCGGAAGTCCGACACGAACTGCGTCGTCTCCCTGCAGGCCGGATGTCATCGCGAGCCCCGAAAGGGCTTGGATCGTCAGGTCATACGCCTTGCCGGTGTCGGCAGCCGCGTCACTCCCGAATCCGTTGATCGATGTGTAGACGATGCGCGGGTTTATCGAACGAGCATGGTCGTATCCGATACCGAGACGGTCTGCCGTACCGGCGCTGAAGTTTTCGACCACGATGTCGGCCTCCCGGATCAAGTCGTCGAAGACCTCTATCGCATCAGGATGCTTCAGGTTCAGCGTAACTCCGAGCTTTCCTCGGCAGCGCTCGAGGAACGGAATCGACAAATCGTCACTGTGGTGCCGCAGACGATTGATCCCGTCTCGGCCCAGATACGGAACATTTCCACGAGCGACATCCCCGGCAGAAGGTTCCTCGATCTTGATCACCGTTGCGCCGAGTCCGCCGAGCAGCAGAGTCGCGTAGGGCCCCGACAATGCGCGCGTCAGGTCGATCACGGTGAAGCCGGACAGCGGGCCCGTCATGCCAATTCCTTGGTTGCAACGAAGGCTCGACGCAACTCCCGCCGATTGAGCTTGCCCATCGCAGTCCTTTCGATCGCTTCGACGAACCGAACCTGCCGCGGGGTCTTGACCGCCGACAGCTCCGTACGGCAGAAGCTGACGAGTTCCGACGCAAGGTCGGCAGACGGGAGCCTGTCAGCGGCCGGAACTACAAGGGCGAGTGCTTCTTCGCCCATCTCGTCGTTGTCGATACCGATCACGGCGACATCGACGACTGCCGGATGCTCTGCCAATACGCGTTCAGCCTCGGCCGGGTAGATATTCACGCCGCCCGACACGATCTTGTCGCTGTCACGATCGGTGAGATACACGTATCCGTCATTGTCGACGCGGCCGATCTCGCCGAGGGTGAATACGCCAGGTCGAAGGTGCGCTGCCGCCGTAAGCTCCGGTGCATCCTCGTACTCGATACCGAAGCCCGTCGCATTCTCGAAGTAAAGGCGCCCTTCCGCTCCGGTGGGTACCTCAGCGCCGGTGTCATCGATGACCAGCACCCGTACCCCGGGCACCGGGCGTCCTACGGAGTTCGGACGGTCGAGCCACTCGGCCGACGTGATTGCACATACGCCGCCGGACTCGGTACCTCCGTACGTTTCGAAGAAGATCTCTCCCCACCAATCGATCATCTGCCGCTTTGTCTCTTCCGGGCAGCCGGCGCCGGTCTGGGTTACCAGGCGCATCGAGCTCACGTCGTATTCTCTGCTCGACTCGGACTGCGCTCGCAGCAATCGAACGAAATGCGTCGGTACCATCAATGTGCTCGCGATGCGTTCGGCTTCGATTGTCTCGAGAATTTCGGTCGGATCGAATCGGCGCGGAATATGCACCGGCACACCGGAAGCCAACAGTGCTGTCGCTTGGATCGGCCCGGAGTGATTGAGCGGTCCGGACACCAGATGCGGACCCTGGCCGACGAAGCGATTGCCTGCGGCCCACGTGCGGTACTCGGCAAGGGTGGCACCGCGCGGGAAAATAGTTCTCGGCATGAGTGTGCGCTTCGGGCGTCCGGTGGTGCCGGAGCTGAACAGGATGGGTGGCGAGACCCGCACCGTCGACTGCTCTGCAACCGACGGGCCGTCAAGCCATTCGTTCAGCGTTATGTACCCGACTCCCGATACCTCGGTCCAGGACACAACCCGTACATCGGGCGCATTGCGCGCGGCTGCCAGTGCCACCTCAAGAAGCACGGGATCGACGATCAGCAGTCCGGATTCGGACTCGAGGATCATGTGTGCAATCTCTGACGCTTGCAAGTGCGCGTTGAGTGGCACCAGCGCCGCGCCTGAGAGCATGGTGGCAAGGTAGGTAATGAGCGTTCGCCCGGAATTTTTTCCCAGAACCGACACCACCCGCGTGCCGCATTCGCACTCGGCACGCAGTCGCGAGGCGGTGCGCTCGATTTCCTCTACGACTTCCGCGCGACTGAGCGTGAGATCCCACGATTTCAGACCGAGGGACCTGCCACCACTTTTCTTTTCGAGATCGTCTCCCAAGTTCGACAGGGCCATGATCGATCCTCCTTCCACGTTGATAGATATAGATGTTGGACAAGACCGAGGCGGTCACGTGATAACGCCGGCATCCTTCAACCGCACTATCTGGTCCCAACTGCAACCCGATTCCAGCAGTAGTTCCTCGGTATGCTCGCCCAGCTCCGGTCCGCGCGGCAGAATACGTTGTGGGACACCAACAGTGAACGGTGAACGAACCAACCGCATGTCACTGCCTTCGACCGGACATACGAATCCATTTGCTTCCATTTGTGGATCACTGGCCAGTTCGGACACGTCTTGAACCGGCGCCCACGGACCGTCGAAGTCGGCGAGGGCCGCACTCCACTCGTCGCGGGTGCAACGACCAAGCACTGCTTCGAGCTCGAGGCGGAGTTCTGCGCCGTTTCCGTCTCGTCCCTGCACATTGAAGAATCGTTCGTCGCTGCGCAACTCGGGCGCTCCGATGCATTTGCAGAAATCGTCCCAGAATCGCTCGGATTGCATGAGGTTCAACATGATCCACTTGCCATCGGCACAACGATAGGAACCTGTCAGCGGCGGCATCGCCACCCGCTGACCGGGGCCTTTGGCCGGACCGCCCGAGACAATTTCGCTGGCGGTCACCCATGCGGCCGCACCAATCAGCGATGCACCGACAGGCTGCGGTTCGCAGCCACGTTCGAGACCGAGCAACGAGGCCATGACACCGGCTGCGAGTCCGACCGATGCAATTCGATCTCCGAATGACGGTGGCTGCCGAGCTAATTGTGGCGCGTCCGGTTCGGTCACTAGTTCGCCGACGCCTCCCCTCGCCCAGAATGCAGTGATGTCGTACCCGGGTTTGTCGCTGTCTGCGCCCGCTGGACCGAAGGCGTCACCGCGGGCGTACACCAGCCGCGGATTGATTTCTGCCAAATCTTGCTGCGACATACCATGTTTGACCAATGCGCCGACGCGCAAACTTGTCATGAACACGTCAGCCTCACGGATGAGCGAGTACGCGACGTCTCGCCCACCCGGCGCGCCCAAGTCTATTCCGATGCTGCGTTTTCCTCGGTTTGCCTGCGCGGACCGAGCAGAGAGCGCACCTGCTGAATTGGCCGCGCCCGCCGTCGTCAAGGCATGGTACGGATCTCCGTGTTTCGGATGTTCGATCCGGATCACGTCAGCGCCCAGTTCAGCCAGAATCGCCGCGGCACTCGGCACGAACACCCATTGGGCCAATTCAACTACTTTGATCCCTGACAAGGGTCCGTTTGTTCCGGTCACCACATTCCGCCTCTCCTCGGCCTGCCGACTGTGTGCCGACCGGCATATCGTCTTGCTTGTTCTCTGGTCCGATCAGTTACCGACAAGTCGCCACTGCAACAAGGTGTAGTTCTTGCCGTCGACGCAATGGTCGACGAACTCACCACGTACCGGTGCTCCCAGCTCGATGTCGATGGTCTCGACGTCGTCGACCAAGAGATTGCCCACCAGCCGAGAGCCGCCGGCGCTCTCCAGTTCTACGACCACGATGATGTACGGCACGGCGGTGTCGAGCGCTTCGTGTGCTGCATGCCAGACCTTCGTCCAGGTGAAAATCGTTCCGGAGGGTTCCGTGGTGGACCAACCCACGTCAAATCGCCTGCAGCGGTAACAGATCACCTCGGGCGGCCACTGCCATCCGCCGCATTGACACCGCTGCAGGACTAGCTCATGCGCCACCAGCCCTTCGTGATAACGGCGATCCAGCCCGGTCGGGAGCGGCACCGGAATTCCGAAAACCTGTGGGACCGGAGTTTCCCCAAGCTTGTTCACATTGCTTTGTCCGATCACAGTGTTGCCTCCGTCCCGTAAACCACACCACTGGTCAGCGACGTCATGGGTCCGCCCATCGCGACCGACACCGAGGCCCCCGCTACCTGGTTGGGGGACGTGCCGCGCAGTTGGCGAACTGCCTCGAGGTGGTGGCCCATTCCGAGAATGTAAGCCTCCGCGAAATTGCCGCCGCTCGTGTTCAGCGGAGCAAATCCGTTGGGTGCGATCAGATTTTCCAAGGTCAGAATCGCGTCGGCATTTTCGTATCCACAGACACCCAATTCGACCAGTCCCATGACGACCCCGGCAGTGAAGTTGTCGTACACCTGGAATGAATCGATTGCCTCGACAGAGATTCCTGCGTCCTTGTACAGTCGATCGATCAAACTTCGATATCCGGCAGTTGCGTAGTCGGGAACATTCTCTCCGCCTGCGCCGGAACGGAATTCGCCACTTTGTCCCGCAGACAGAATGTAGACGGGGTCTTGCCGGAGCGTTCGTGCACGCTCCGCAGACACAAGCAGTACTGCTGCTGCCGCATCGCTCTCCTGGCAGCAGTCATACAGGTGGTACGGCTCCGCGATCCACCGAGATTGATCGTATTGCTCCGATGTCAGCGTGCGATTCTTCATCACCGCAGCTGGATTCGACTGTGCGTGATGGTAAGCCGCCATCGCCACAGCTCGCATCGTGGATTGACCGACGCCGTACTGGGCCAACATTCGTTTGGCTTTCAACGCATATTTATGTGGCGCAGCGAAAGCCCCATAAGGTCCCATGGCAGCACCACCGAGGTCGTATCCGGACACCTCCGGACCGCCGCCGCTGCCGCTGTATCCGACGCCTCGACCAAACCGTCCGACCTCACCCTGACGACAGCCGCGAAACGCGATGACACAGTCTGCTAGGCCGGCCGCGATCGCCGCGGCACCGATCGCGACGTGACCGGCGGAACCTCCGCCGCCTCCGCCGAACTGCATACCACCAAGCCGCAATTCGCGAATTCCGAGCGCCGTCGCCAATCGGACTGGGTTGCTGCCGTCATTCGAATACGCAACGAACCCGTCGATCTCGCCGATTTCTATCCCGGCATCCTCCGCTGCGGCAATGATCGCGCGCAATACCATCGAGAACTCGGATTCGGATGAACCTCCGTGCCGAAAGTAATCACTGGCGCCGATCCCGGCGATGGCGACCTTGCCGCGCAGTGAACGTCCCGCCTCGGTCACAGCCATCCCGATCAGTGCTCGGCGTACGAAGCGAAGACCGAAGGCGCAGCCGAAACCATCGTCGTCGGGTCCACGTAGACGTGCTGTGTGGCGCCGTGGATGTCGCGCACGCACCGTGCGAGGGCGTTGGGGCCGCGTAGACCCTTACTTCCCGACCACGCGTAGGCGAATTCTACTGCTTCACGCGCCACGCCGGTTACGAAGGTCGACGCCTGTCGAACCCTCTGGTACTCGAGGTCCGATACTTCGTTGCCGGCATTGACGCTCTGCTGTGCGGCGTCGAAGACATCGAAGCAGAATGCTCGCGCGGAGGCCAATTTGCCTTCCATGACTGCGAAATCATGCTGAAAGAGTTGCTGTTCGATGATGGGAAGCACTCCGGGTCGACTCTTGCCGGCAGCCAGGATGCCGTGAAGTTCGCCGAATGCGCGTCGCGCGATGCCCAACGCTACGCCTGCATGTCCCGACGATCCCATGATCTGCAATCCGAGATGCTGGGTAGACTGGCCGCGCAAGGGCTTTGCGCCTGTGCGCTGGACCGTGAAGTCCGTCGAGACGAACTGCTGGGGAATCTCGTAGTCGTAACTGCCGGTGCCGACCAAACCGAGCACGTCCCAGTTTCCGAGGAATTCGACCTGCTCCCGAGGGACCATGAAGATCAACTCGATCTCGTTGTTCGCACCGGTCCGGGCGCCGCCGCCGATCCAACTCGCATGGCCTGTACCACTGCCGAACTGGTATCGACCACCGGCCCTGTAGCCACCCTCGACTTCGGTGACCTTACCCATCGGAGCGAACATGCCTGCAATGATTGCCTTTTCGGACCCGCGGAATAGCGTGTCCACTGCGGTCTCCGCGCAATGCCCACCGCTGAAGCCGGTCACCGACATGTTGGCCATCAGGCTCCAACCGATCGAGCCGTCTGCTGCGCTGATCTCTTCGGTAACGGCAAGCGCCTGCGTAATTTCTGCGCCGCCGCCGCCGACCTCGGTAGGCGCGAGCAACCAGAACAGCTCGGCTTCGGTGAGTAGGTTGACAACGTCGTCGGTCATCGTGCCGTTCGACTCGACCTCGGCGGCTGCCGCTCGTATGGCGGGGGCCACGAATCGAGCGCGTTCCACCGGATCCGCAATTCCGAGCGGGACACCATGGGTGTCGGTCGATCGTGTCACCGTCCCTGCTGGGCTGGTCTGCATCGTGGATCCTTCCGTCGTGTTGTGCACTGATTGAGCTGGTAACAGCTTGCGCCTTAGGGCATTACGGCTGCCGTTAAGATCGGGGCAATCACATGAATCGCCCGCCGGACACTTCGAGTGCAGCTCCGGTAACGAAGCTCGACATGTCGGAGGCGAGATAAACTGCTGCATCGGCGATCTCGTGTGGTTCGCCGATTCGACCCAGCGGAACGTCAACGAGCCGCGAGGCGAGATCCTCGGCAGCGAGCTGCTCCGCCATCGCTGTGCGCATAATTCCGGGCAGAATGGTGTTGACTCTGATATTTCTCGGCGCGAGCTCTTTCGCCGCAGCTTTCGTCAATCCGAGAATCGCGGATTTCGCTGTGCTGTAACTAGTTTGTCCAGGAAGGCCGGCCTTGCCGCCGATACTCGAAATATTGATTATCGAGCCACTTCCGCTGCCCGTGCGGTCACCCATGTGTATCCCCGCATATTTGCAGCCGAGCCAACTTCCCTGCACGTGGACATCCATCAGAAGCTTGAAGTCCTCGAGTGCAACCTCTGCCATCGTTCCGTTGCGGAGAATCCCGGCGTTGTTCACCCAGATGTCGAGTCCGCCCTGCATATCGGCCGCGTGCCCGGCCAGTGCCGCCATCGACGAATCGTTCGACACGTCACAGGTCATCGCCACCGCTCGGTGCAATCCGTCCTCGCCCAACCGGTGCACGACATCCGTAAGCTCGGCTTCGTCCAGGTCGGCGAGAACAACAGTGGCTCCGTGTTCGAGGAATCCTCTCGCCATGGCCAGTCCCAGACCGCGGGCTGCGCCGGTGACCACGGCGGTCCTGCCGTTCAACAAGTCGTTCATTGGTTCTCCCCAGGTGCATTCATGCGAGTTCAGTCGCTCGCCGGAAGGTTTTTCGCGGTTTTGACGATCAGTGGATTACTTCCGTCGGCTAGGGTGCCGGCGCCGGCTTTGGTCACCAGCACCTCCATCGTCGGATCCGCGTCTGCCGTGTAGCGTTTTCCGATCACGTTGCCGGAGTTCAGGTTCGGATCAACGACCAGTCCTGCGGGAATCGTTGCGTCCACGTCGACCATCGGTTGGCCGCCGCAGGTGACCTGTACTACACCGGTCCCGGGACGAATAACGATCACCTCGGTCGTACACGCCTGACTTCGCAGCCGCGCGCCGGATGCAAGTGTCGTCAGGTTCGTCATTGTCAGCTCCTCGCTGTCGCATTCTGTCGGGTGCTTGTGGGAACTTCGTCGGTCCAGTTGGCCGTCAGCTCGGCGATAACGTCTCGACGCACCAATTTGCCGAGAGGCGTATATGGCAATTCACCCCAAACAGCAATCCTGGCTGGTGTTTTCGAACTTCTGAGATGCGAACGCACCCATTCCCGAAGGGCATCCGGATCGGGATCCGATCCGGGGGCAGGTACAACGACCGCTGCGATCTGTTCACCCCATTCCTCGTCGGGCAGACCGACCACCGCCGCCTCCCGGACGTGCTCATGGCGGAGCAGCACATCCTCGATTTCCGCGGGTGCGATGTTCTCTCCACCACGGATGATGGTGTCGTCGCTACGACCTTCGATATATATATATCCGTCAGCAGACAACCGGACCATGTCCCTCGTCGCGAACCACCCCCTGGAATCGAGTGCGCTACCCGCGCCCACATATCCGCCGGATACCTGCGGTCCACGGACGAACAGCTCTCCCACTGTCCCCACCGGTGCCGGCGATCCGTCGGCAAGGCGTACCTCGATCTCAATGCCGGGCACGGGTTTTCCCACTGAACCGAGTCGAGCGCGTACCCCAGGATCCGAAGAGTCTCCAGCATTCTGATGGTCGTCCGGATCCAAAATAGCTATGGTGGAAGATGTTTCGGTCAACCCGTAAGCATGGGTGAATCCTGCGTCAGGGAAGGCCGCCAGCGCTCGTTCCAATACCGGTTGCGGCATGCGCGCACCGCCATAGGACAACGATCGCAATGACGGCGTCGGCGCCTGGTTTACGCCCAGGTGTTCGGTAATCCGCGCAAGCATTGTCGGAACCAGCATGGCGCTCGTCACGGCATGGGTACGCACCGTGTCCAACCAGGCTTGCGGCGTGAAATGGGCCAGATGAGCTGTGCGGCGGCCGGCATAGGTATTGGTGAGCACTGCTGCGATTCCCGCGACGTGGTACGGCGGAACGCTGACCAATGCGCAGTCGTCAGGATCGGCAGAACCCAGTTCGATCGTCTGAAGAACATACGCTGACAGGTTGACGTGACTGAGGAGAACGCCCTTGGGTGCACTCGTCGTTCCACTCGTGAACAGCACGACCGCGGCATCGCCCGGTGAGACTTTGACATCGAGAGTCGACTCTTCGACCGCTACTGCCGCGTCGAAGAATTCGGTGCCGACCATAACGTGTTCGGCAAGGTCAGCTATGTCGGCCGCATAGTCAGGATCGACGATCAGATAGCTCATCGGCAATTGCTCGATCAATTTACGCAACTCGACGGCAGACAGCCGATAGTTCAGCGGAGAGATCGGCACCCCGGCGCGTGCTGCGGCAAATAGGGCAAGGGTGAAACCAGGACCGTTGGTGCCGACGAACACGACGTGCCGAGCTCCCGAACGTTGGATGAGTTGTGCGCCGCCGCAGGAAATTTCTTCCAGCTGGGCGAATGTCAGACAATCCGGGGCTCCAGGCGCACCGACTGCGGTGCGGTCACCACACACGGTGGCGGCCATCTCGAGAATCATCGGAATGGTCATAGCAGCCCAGTTGCCAGATCGCGTACGAGAATGGCACTTTCCGGACAGTTGGCGGCAGCAGTCAGGGCATCAGCCCGAGCGAACTCGGCGTCGTCGACCAGAACCACAGGTGCGCCTTCATCGTCGGAGTCGAACAGTTCGGGGACGAGCATGTAGCACCGTCCATGGCCGGTGCAACGATCACGGGCGATTTCGATCCTCACGGACACGGCGCACCTCCTGAATTGGATGCCCGGTCCATCGGGAGCCGGGGAAGGACCAACCGGTGGCGGAAATGCCGCCGGTCGGCAAAGGATGCTGCGTCTCTCGTTACCCACGCCATTAACGACTCTCGCCTGCGATGACCGAACGAATTCGGGGTAACGAGCGCAATAATGCTCTTCCGGTGAAATAGGGGGTGTGGGAGCCGAATCGGCGACCGGAGCCAGCAGGCCCAGTGCATTCGAAGTGGAGGTCAACTGTGAGTGCGAACAAGTCCCTTGCAGCAGTCGTTACGGGCCGCAATCAGGCCTGGCAAGTGGTGGAGATCGATGTGTCCCCGCCGTCAGCGGGTGAGGTACTCGTCGAGTGGGCTGCGGCTGGTCTATGCCATTCCGACGAGCATTTCCGCAGCGGAGATCGAGTGGCGCCCGGAAGGGATGATGATCTGTTTCCGATGCTCGGTGGGCACGAAGCCGCCGGAATAGTCGCCGAGATCGGTCCCGGCGTCACAAAATTCTCGGTTGGCGACCGGGTGTGCGCCAGCTTTTCCCCGATCTGCGGGACGTGCACGTTTTGTGTATCCGGTCGTGGATCGCTGTGCAATGGCAACAAAGATTTCATGGTGCGCGGACAGCTTGCCGACGGCGCTCACCGGCATCACTTCAATGGCGAGCCTCTCTACCTGATGGCCAAGCTCGGAACGTTCGCGGAGCGCACCGTCGTGGCCGAGCGCTCCCTGCTCCCGATACCCGACGACGTCTCGTTCGAAGCGGCATGTCTTGTGTCCTGCGGCGTTTCCACGGGCTGGGGCTCAGCGGTCGAACGTGCCGGGACCCGACCTGGCGACGTCGTTGTCGTCGTCGGCACCGGAGGGTTGGGATCAGCTGCACTTCAGGGTGCTCGCAACGTCGGTGCCGGCCAGATCATCGCCGTGGACCCACTGCCGTTCCGCCGGGACATGGCCAAGACGTTCGGTGCCACACACGCCGTCGCGAGCATCGCCGATGCAAAGCCGATCGTCGACGAGTTGACCTGGGGACAGGGCGCCGATCGGGTGATTCTGACTCCCAGCATCGTCACTTCGGAAATCCTGCACGACGGACTTGAGCTCACCGGCAAGGACGGTGTACTCGTCGTCGTCGGGATGGGCCCATTGGGCGAAACACCGGTTCCCATCGATATCGGGTCATTCGCGTTGTACAACAAGCAAATTCGAGGTTCTCTCTTCGGTGCACTCGATCCCCGGGTCGCTGTCCCTTCGCTATTGAATCTCTATCGTCGCGGACTTCTCGACCTCGATTCGATGATTACCAGGTATCCCCTCGGCGAGATCAACCGGGCACTCTCGGACCAGTTGGAAGGTCGCAACATTCGCGCTGTGCTGACGATGAACGGGCACTGAGCCGATGTCGACAGAACCTCGGGGCATTGCGTTTCCCACGGTCCGCATCATCGACGAGACGATGAGGGAAGGGATGCAGATCGAAGACTCGTCGATCCCGGTCGAGCGCAAAGTGGAATTGCTCGACGCTCTGTCGACAACGGGGCTCCGGAATCTCGTTGTCGGATCGTTTGTCAGTTCGCGGTGGGTTCCACAGATGGCGGATGTGGAGGAGCTGTTACACCGCTTCACCCCGGTGCCGGGGGTCACGTACACAGCGTTGGCCCTCAACGACAAGGGGGTCCAACGCCGCGCACAGTTCGTCCCCCCGCTGACCGTCGACGAGCAACCCCGCCTGACGGTCCACGCCTGCGACGTCTTTATTCGACGCAACACCAATCGCAGTCAGGCACAAGAGATTGCGGCGTGGCCGGGGGCGGTGGCCCGCGCGCAGGCGGAAGGAGCGAGTTCGGCGACGGTTCGACTCGGCGCCGGCTTCGGGTCGAACTGGATCGGGGATATTTCCCTAGCGGACAACCTTGACCTCATCGAACGGATGATGCGCACGTGGTCCGAGGCCTCCATCGTTGTCGATACCGTCTGGCTTGGCGACCCGATGGGTTGGAACACGCCGCTGCGAACGGAACAGCTCGTCGTCGAAATTCTACGTAGATGGCCGTCTGTCAACACAATCCACCTACACCTGCATGACCAACGTGGTGCGGCGTTGGTCTCCGCGTGGTCAGCGCTCCGTGCGATGCCGCCGGACAAGACCCTAGTCGTCGATGCCTCCGTCGGCGGTATCGGCGGCTGCCCTTACTGCGGAAATGGACGAGCAGCTGGGATGATTCCCACCGAGGACCTGGTGGATCTCATGGAAGAATGCGGAATCGATACCGGAGTGGATCGCGACCGTCTCATCGATTCAGCTCTGCTGGCGGCAGAAATCGTCGGACGTCCACTGCACGGCCGCACGCCGCTGGCTGGAACCCGACCGCGCGGTCAGCGGCTATACCCCATGGACATGCCATTTGTGGAAACCATCCACGCGGCCAGCCACTTTCGGAACGGCCCGCAGGTGTATTCCGCTGGCCTGTCTCCGTGGAAAGAACCCATTACCAGCGCACAACGCGACTCAGTGAAGGTAATTCGATGACCGAATCGTCACATGAAGATGTCCTGCTTTTCGAGCAGCGAGGCCACGCAGCGTGGCTGACGCTCAATCGTCCGGATCGTCTGAACGCACTCGATTCTTCCCTCAAGCGGTCGATAGTGAATGCCGCTGTGGAAGTCAGTGTGAATCCTGATATCTGGGTGGTCGTGATTCAGGGCGCGGGCGGTCGAGCCTTCAGTGTGGGAGCGGATCTGGTCGAGATGCGGGCGCGCGACTCCGCTGGAGGCAGACCTATGACTCCGATGATCGAAGTGGCGCGCAACCTGTACGAAGCTGTACTCGAAATACCCAAGCCGACCATCGCCGTCGTCGACGGGTTCGCGCTGGGCGGTGGTTTCGAATTGGCGATGGCCTGCGATTTGCGGGTAGCTTCCGACGACGCGATATTCGGTATGCCGGAGTCGCGGCGCGGGATGGGTGCGAACTTCGGGTCTGTAGTGCTGCCCCGTCTCATCCCACGTGCTCTGGCGATGGAGATGCTCTACTACGGCGACCAGGTAGGTGCCGAGAGAGCGTTGCAGATGGGCCTGGTCAACCAAGTATGGCCCAAATCCGAACTCCCGGACCGGGTGCACGAGTGGGTCGCAGAACTACTCACCCGTGCGCCCCTCTCTCTCCGTCGTTATAAAGAGATGACGGTGAAAGGCTGGGAGATGGCGGTACCCGCAAACCTTCGCCTGAATGCCGGGCCTAACCCGTATCTATCCGACGATCGAGCTGAGGGTACCCGTGCCTTCACCGAGAAGCGCGCCCCGAACTGGCGCGGTCGCTGAGCAAACCGGGCCCACCCTGAACCAGCCTTCGAAGGTCGGGCCCGGGTTCGAGGCCGAGCTCGCCCAGCGCCGCATGAGCACGCTGAAAGATTGCCATTGCCGCAATTCGATTGCCTCCGAGGTTTTCTGCGCGGATCAGCAATCCGTAGATCTCTTCGCTGAAGGGGTTGAAGTCCAATACTCTTGCACCGTATTGGCGAACAAGATCGATGTCGCCGGCTTCCACCGCCCACCACAACAGCTTGGTGACTGCTTCTTCGAACAGCACTGACAGATATGTACGCCGTTCCTCCACCCAGGTCAGGTCGCTACCCGGTAGGTAGAGGCCCGGCGCAAGGTCGAGTGCCTCGCGCAGCACCTGCATATCGGCGTCGGTCGGCGCACTGACTGTTCTCGCGCGTAGGACTTCGGCTTCGAACTGCCGGTCCGCGGCGATGAGGTTCACTGATTCGGGCCACGCCACCACAGTCGCATTTCTGCGTTCGAGGCGCACACCGGTCAACTCCCTCAACCGAAAAACGATCTGCCGGAAGTGATTTCCTCCTTTGCTTCGCCCCACCTCCGGAAAAAGGCGTTCCTGCAATCGTGATCTTTCGATGCCGTCCGGATGCTGTGACAGATCGGCGATCAACTCGACAACCTTCAACCTCCGCGCCGAGGATCCGACACCATCCACGACGATCAGCGGCGGTTCGTGGAACGGCAACAACTCCACTCTGAAAGGCTGCCGATCCTCTGTCGAACCAGCCGATGCCGCGAACTGCGGAAACTCCGGCTCTGCGTGTACTTCGGCGACGGCCAGCTGGTTGAGCAGCATCCCACCCTGCAATCGAGGGCATTTCTGCAGCACTTCTTCGGCCCAGTAGCTGCTGCCGTGGGTTCCCGCTCTCCGACGAATATCGGCGAGAACTGATGCTGCGGTGACGTCGTCGCCCATACGCACATATGCCTCCGCCAATGCGTAGCCTGCGGCGGGAAGCATCAGATGTCTGCGAGCACGACACATCGAATCCACTGCCGGCCGTAACACCATCATGGCGTCGTTCGGGTGATCAAGTTCCAGAAGTGCCACACCGACCACGAGACGCGCCCATTCGCTGATCGCACGTCGCTCACCGCCGTCCATGTCGATCAGGCTCTGCCGCAACGCCGCAGCCTCTGCAGGTGCGCCGGATTTGAGGGTTGCCCATGCTGCCAGAACCTCGAAGTGGTTCTGGCCGCCTGTCCTTCGGGCTTCGTCTGCGTTTTTCCGGAGTATCTGCCGTGCTTCTGCGCAATTACCTTTGGCAATGGCGATTGCTGCCCGAGCGAATTCCGCATGCGGACGCCCGCTGCGTTCTTCGGGAATCCGTTCGAGGGCACTCTCAGCCACATCCATCCGTCCGGTCCACAACGAAGCGAGGACTACATTCGGGTTGTCCTCCGAATCGAGGCTGCCCAGCGAATCCACGATGTCATCGCACCGTCCCTGCCACAGCATCCCCCAATGGACGATGGGTGCCATGTTTTCCCACCGCGTGTCGAGCGGAGGTAATGCCGGTTCGATTCCGCTGGTCGCTGCGAGCATGAATCGCACGGCGTCTGCTCGATGATTGTCCTGAGCTCCCTGTGCATAGTGTTCAGCCTCTCCTGGCCGACTGTGCAACGTCCACAACACTATTCCGATAATTCCTGGATCCACGGCAAGGATATTGTCCATCCGGGAGTCTTCTTCGAGCTGGTGAATGAGGGTTACCGCACGCTCGATGCTTCGTCGCGCATGTAATGCACGAAGCAGGCAGGCGGTGAGTACGTCGCTGTTCGATACATAGGATTCGCCGATCAAGCCGGACCATCTCTCGACTCGATCACTAAATACAGCGAGGTCGGGGGCACACCGAATCCCTGCTTCCAACGCTTCAACGGCGAGCTGCGGTTCGCCAGCGCCCATGCTCCATTCGACGGCGTCGTCAAAGCGCCCGGCATTGCTGAGATAGAAAGCGAAACGTCGGCGCAGTTCGGACAGCCTCGTTGAGTAACGTCGAGGCAATATTTCGAGTAGGCAAGCCCTCAACATCGGCCCGTATACCAAGGTGTCGCCCTCGACTCTGAGCATCGGCAGCCCGGAACCGCGCAGTGCCGCGAAAATGCGCTCGCCGTGCGTCGAGAGCAGCCCCGCGCTGTCGTGTCGGGTGATCCGCCCTAGCAATGCCCCTGCCAGCAGAAGGTCCTGCCCCGCGGTGGGCAGCACATCGAGCACACTCGATTCGATGTAGTCGACGAGAATTGGCGATACCGTCGTCGGCATCGGGCAGTCGAATCTCATGAGCAGTACGGCGCCTGCGATCCAACCAACCGATTTCTGGACGATCGCCTCGGAGTCGACCGTGCGAGATGGCGTCAGCTTCCTAGCCAGTTCGACTACATCGGGCTTGGTGATCAGCAAGTCGTCAGCAGTCATCACGCTGCACAGCCCTCGGAGGATCAACTCACCTGTTGCCGCACCGAGATGCCGCTGAGTCAGGAGGAGGACATCCGGGCCGCTACCGATTCTCTGGAGCAATTCGTCCACGATGAATCCGATGTCCGGACGATCAGCGATAATCTCGGCGTTGTCAATCACGACGAGGGCTGTATGCCAAGCATCGCGGCGATCGTCTTCTTCCTTGCTTGCGCTTGCACTTTCGCGAACCGCCCTATCGAGCTCGGTCTCGAGTTCGTGAGCGCTGAGTTCCGAGGTCAAGGTCACCCAAGTGACCGAATTTGATCGCTTGTTCGCGTAAAGCACTGCAGCCGTTGTCTTTCCAGACCCGGCACCGGCAATGAGCTCCACGGCGGGCGCCTGCGAGAATGCCCCGACAAGGGCATTCTCGACATTCGCTCGCTCGATGACAACGGCCGCAAGGGCAGGCGGTTCCCCAAGTACCCGCATCCAGGGACGCGGGCCTCCCGGTTCTTCACTATCGGCACTCGCACTGTCTGATCCGAAAGAGTTCGGTATGAGAATTGTCACTTTACATACCTAACATGAAGTTAAACATACGGCAAAGTAACAAACCAAACGCCCTCGGACTCAATGCGTTCCGCTTCCAACAATTTCTGCACCCCCGAGGACCCCGGCATCGTGCGCAATCGGCTATCTGTGGAGTTGCCGATCACGTCACGCGCCGGTCAGAAGCCGGAACCGGCTTCCGTGGAACACCAGAGGTTCTACAGTGGTGTCCGCCTGTACTCCAAGTATTCGGAACAGGACGATCGTGTGGTCTCCACCCTCGACTTCTTTGTCGACAACGCAGTCGAGCCACACCGTCGAACCGTGCACGAAGACGGAACCCTCAGCCGCTGCGCCCCACTCCACCCCCGAGAAACGATCTCCATCCTTGCGAGAGAGAGACATGCACACGTCGTCATGCCCCTCGGCAAGAACGCTGATTCCTATCCTCCTGCTAGCCCGCAGTCGTGGCCAGGTGGTGGACGTGTCCTGAACACAAACCGAGACCAGTGGCGGATCAAGTGACACCGACGTAAATGAACTCGCGGCCATACCAATCGGATTCCGACCATCGTGCGCACACAACGCCACGACGCCACTGGGGAAGCAGCCGTACGTACGACGAAGTGATTCAGAATCAACGGTAGGTGGCGGGGTGTCAATCATCGAAACTCCTTCTGTCAGACGAATTACTCATGCGGGCGAACGTCAGCTCGTCGACCCTCCGAGAACATCCACATATCGGGTGTCGTACACCTGATCCGCTGTCATATCCGTCGGGTAGGTGAGCAGTCCCAACTCCCGCCAGTACGCCTGTGCTTCCAAGTTCTTTTCACCGAGGCCGAAGTTCGAATCGAACAAGAGATTGGGCAGTTCTTTGATTCGGTCAGTCGTAATTCCCATTTGATCGGCCAGTTTTGCCGCCACATCGGGATTCGCGTGATAGTCGCCCTGCAGGTAGCTCCGCTGCGTTCGCGCAATAGCCCGGAAGAAGGCCATCGCAACATCCGGCTTTTCGTTCAGGAACTTTTCACTTCCGACCCAACCGACCAAGGTATAGCTCGGGAAATCGGTATCGACGAATACACAGCAAGGATCCTTGTCCAACATTGCCGAACCGGGCGACGTCACCTGGGCGACATCAGCTGCACCGTTACTCATGGCCAACGCGATCTCGTTAGGCTTCATGACCTGAAACTTGAGGTCGGACAACTGCAGAGACGGGTCGTTCTTGTGGGCCCATTGCCAAAGGTAATACGCGGAGATGCTCGCGTTCCCTGACGGAGTCAGAATAGTTTTGCCCTTCAATTCGGACGCCTGCGGACCATCTGCACCGAATGCGTCCTTGTTGAACCAGTACCCCTGCTTGGACACGGGTGCATAGGCGGCACCGGGGAACGCCACCTTGATCCCTGCACCGGTTGCCATCAGATTGAGCAATCCAGCTGTCATCGCGTTGTATCCGAGGTCCATCCGGCCCTGCGACAGCAGCGCAAGCTTGTCCGATTCCAGTACGTCCTGGGTTTCCACGACAAGGTTTTCCTTGGCGAACTCACCTTCAGCGAGCGCCATCATGTACTGGGCGTAGACCTCCAATTGCTTGCCGACGCCCACCACGATGGTTGTTTTCTCCGGCAGCGGGTTCGGTGCCAGCGGATCGCCCGTGACCGCAAATGCTTCCGGTGTCGGCTGGGCCGTCTGTGCACTGGGATCCCCTGTGCCGCCGCATCCGGAAAGTACCAGCGCTAGGGCTGTCGCGGCAACGCCCAATTTCAGTAGTCGCGCACCTGACCTTGGGTTCCGCAATCCTGTTCGCGGATGGTCGATTTGCGACGTGTCAGTGTCTAGCATGTTTGTTCCTCCATCGTGATCGTCAGTGCATGATGATTGAATTCCATTGCGTTACAGAGAAATTCCAGCCTTCGAAAGATCAAGGCAGCTCGTGTCAATGGCCACCGGAACCACCACGACGAGTCCAGGGGGTGAGCATCTTGCCGATGCCGGTGATCGACATTTGGAAGAGGACACCGAAGATAGCGACCAGCACCACACCGACGTACATTCTGCCCACGTCGAAGAGCTGCCAGGAATTCCAGATCAGGTAGCCGAGGCCCTTACTGCCCTGCACGAACTCGATACCGATGAGCACTAGAACCGCGTTGCCCGCAGCCAGTCGAAGTGACACGAATACCGCAGGCAGGGACGCCGGCAATATGACGTGTCGAAGTGTTTGAAACTCGGTGGCGCCGAAACATTGCGCTGGTTCGAGGTAGTTCTTCTGCACCGATACCACCGAGGCGGTTGTACTGATAACCACGATGAAAAAGACACTGGCCGCAATCAGCATCAGAATAGGAAGGTCTGAGAGTCCGAACATCAGCAAGAGGATCGGAAGCACAGCTAGTTTCGGCACTGTGTACAGGGCACTGATGATGGGATCCAGTGCAATATTGAGTCGAGGAATACGCCCCAGCAAGAATCCCATGAGCAATCCGACGAGTGCGCCGACGACAAAACCCACAATCAATCGGTAGGCACTGACCAGGAAGGCGTCCTGCAGTACGCCGGAACTCACTGCTTTCTTCAATGACCGCACAACATCGACGGGTGCCGGAAAGAATCGCCGATCGTAGGCATCGAGAATCGCGCCGATCTGCCACAGGAGAACGATCGCCATCGGAACACCGAAACGCAGTGAGTTGTCGATGATCTTGCCCCGCCGGTTCTTTCGCACCCGATCAGCGGCGGAATACCTTGGCCGGAATGTCACCGTACTGGACGATTCCCCTACCGAGGCTGCTCCTGGCGACGGTCCCGGCCGCGCAGACTTCTCATCGATCGTAGTCATCGGGTCTCCCCTGTTCCAGGGCTGGCAGCCACGCTGTCGCTGTAGGCTTCCTGCCGCAGGTTTGCCCAGATTTCTTGTTCCAGAGCAGCGAACTCACCACTGCCGCGGATCTCGGCGGTTCGAGGCCGTGGGAAAGGAACGGTGAACTCGCCTACCACTCGGCCCGGTCGTTGACTCATGACCAATACTCGGTCGCCGAGCAAAACAGCTTCATCGAGATTGTGCGTGATGAAGACGACTGTGCGTCGATGCTCCTGCCACAACGCCAACAATTCGTCCTGCATGATCATGCGAAGCTGAGCGTCGAGCGCCGCGAAGGGCTCATCCATCAGCAATATTTCCGGATCTACCACCAGGGCTCTGGCAATCGAGACTCGTTGTCGCATACCGCCGGACAGCTCACTGGGATAACTCTTGCGAAATTGATCGAGACCGAGCCTGGAGAGCCAGTAGTCGATCCGATCATCGGAATCCGAACTGCGGTGACGGCCCACATCCAGACCGAAACGAACATTTTGTTCGACGGTTTTCCAGGGAAAAATACTGTAATCCTGGAACACCATCGCGGAAAGGGGCCCGGTACCGTCGCGTTCGATCGTCAATTCGCCGGCTGTCGGATCCATCAACCCCGCGGCAATGCGCAGGAACGTCGACTTTCCACAACCTGATGGACCCACGATGCACAGGAACTCTCCGTCCCGCACCTCGAGGTCCAGCGGGCCGAGCGCAGTCATCAGCCCGCCCGGGGTATCAAATGTACGTTCGAGACCAACGGCCCGGATCTTGCTTCTGCCCCGGGCACTGTCAAGGACATCTGGGCGACCCGCCCGGTCCAATTCGTCCAATGCAGCCACTGAATACTCCCCACAGCTATGGGCTTGTCGCCTGACGGAATGAAAGACGACCGACTCTGCTGTGACGCGGAACACGTCTTCGGTCGCACTGGGGCGAAAATGTACGGAGATCCGCGTTACGGGCGACGTTAATCCGTTTAACGCCCCGGCCGGACGCGGATCGCGGGTCCGGAATCGTTCCGACAATGAGGGCGATGAAAAATCAATAGACGCAGCGGTTTTCATTCGCAATCAAATCGAGTGCACCCTGGGGCCGTACCGCCAGGCGCCCCGAGGTGGGCCTGTCCGCGAACTCCAGCAAGCCGAATTGCCGGATGTAACGGATGTGATAACGGTCACGCGTGAGACTGCTTTCAGACGGCACCGCGACAATCGCGCCTCAAGAAGCGGCAGGTCCTGGTGCCTCGATCATTCCGCCCGCCGTAAGTCAGCCACCCCGAAACAAGGAGCCCGGATGGACAACGAACTGATCGAACACTTCGTGCAGAACTTCGACCACCACGACCCACGACTCGGCGCCGACCCCATCGAGGTCTCGAAAGAGATGCAAGCACGATGCCCCGTCGCGCACAGCGACGCCCAGGGCGGCTTCTGGGTAGTCTCCGAATACGAAGAATCGCGTCGCATCCTCCAAAACCATCAAGTATTCACGAGCGCGAAGGGCGCCCGAATCCCCGCGGGGCCGAAGACTCGCCCCCTCCCTCCCCTCGAGTACGACCCCCCGGAGCACGTGAAATACCGCACTCTCATTTCGAATGCGTTCTCCCCGAGAAATATTAGCGCTCTCGAACCGCAAATCCGGAAGCTCTGCGACATGCTGATCACTCGGTTCCAGGAGCAGAAGAGCTGCGATCTGGTTGCCGATCTCGCCGCACCACTTCCGACGACGATCTTCACCGAGATGATGGGACTGCCGGTCGAGGATGCCGAGAAATTCCATACCTGGGCGACCTTGATCAACCACCAGGCACACAAAGGCGAAGGCGCCATCTCGGCCGGCGAAGCGTCGGAACAAGCCATGAACTACCTCAAGGACATCCTCGACGAACGCAAATTGCATCCAAAGGACGACATCGCCACCGCATTGGTCAAGGGACAGGTCGACGGGGAGCCCATCTCGGAGGACGATCTCATCCACATGGCGTTCCTGCTTTTCCTCGGCGGCCTCGACACCGTCACGTCGGCAATGTCATTCATGTTCGCGCATCTCGCGCAGCGACCGGACCTACGCCGGCAGATCCTCGACGATCCCACAATCATTCCGGCTGCAGTCGAAGAGTTCCTCCGCTTCGAACCCGTCATCATGATCGGGCGCGCGGTCTCCGAGAACACCGAGATCGGAGGATGCCCGGTAAGCGCGGACGAAAGGGTTCTCATCAATTCGATTGCAGCAAACCGTGATCCGAATCAGTTCGAAAATCCGGATGTCATCGACTTCACACGTGATTCCAATCGTCACCTGACATTCGGCATCGGACCGCATCGCTGCGTCGGATCCCACCTTGCGCGACTCGAACTCAAGATCGTCCTCGAAGAATTCCATGCCAGAATTCCGAATTACCGTCTGGCAGAGGGACACACACTGCAGCGTCACATGAACCAGGTCAACGGGCTCGACACACTCCCACTCGTCTGGGACTGACCACACCGATCCGCCACGTCCCGATCTCGACAGGCAAGGAACCCATGTTCGCATCGACCACCTATGACCGGCTCTTCATCGACGGAAAATGGGTCACCACCCACGACCAACGGACCACCGCGGTGACGAACCCGGCGACTGGAACGACGATCGGTACCGTACCCGAGGGTGGTGCCGCAGATCTCGACGCTGCGGTGGATGCAGCCCGACGCGCGTACGACGACGGTCCGTGGTCGAGAATGTCCTTGCGAGAGAGATCGGTCCTGCTTCATCGGTTCGTCGACGTTCTCGACAGCCACCGCTCGGAACTCGCGTCGACGATCACCGCCGAGTCCGGGGCGCTACCCACCCTCGTAGCGGGCACCCATTTCGGTATCGGGTTCGGTCGTTTTCGACATGCGATCGATTTGGCCGGGAGTCAGCTCGATTCGGCAACCCCGCTTCGAATGGGTGCGGGTTCGGTGATGGGCGGAACAGCATTAGTTTATCAGCCGCGCGGGGTTGTCGGACTCATTACGCCGTTCAACTTTCCGTTGTACCTGAACCTGTGCAAGCTCGGTCCCGCGCTTGCAATGGGCAACACCGTGGTGCTGAAACCATCGCCACTCACCCCGCTGGAAGGTCTGGTTCTCGGTGTAGCGGCCGCCGAGGCCGGCCTTCCACCCGGAGTGATCAATATCGTCACCGGTGGCGGGGACGTGGGCGAAAGTCTTGTTGCAGACCCACGTGTCGACATGATCAGTTTCACCGGATCCGATCGCACCGGCAGTCACATCATGGCTCTGGCGGCGCGGTCACTCAAACCTGTAGTGCTCGAACTGGGTGGAAAGTCTGCTCTGATCGTCCGAGAGGACGCACCGGTCCGACAAGCTGTAGATATCGCATACAACAGTTTCACGCTGCACTCCGGCCAGGGATGCGTGCTCTTGACCCGACATGTCGTACACCGTTCACTGGTGGACGAGTTCCTCGACGGCCTCGCCGCGCGCGCCGAAAATGCGGTCATCGGCGATCCCCTTGACCCTGAAACTACGATGGGGCCGTTGATCTCCCGCGAGCAACAACAGCGGGTAGCCGAGTATGTGGCGATCGGCGAAAACGAGGGCGGAAAAGTCGTCACCGGAGGGCGCCCGATCGACAGAGACGGTTTCTTCTTCTCCCCCACTGTCATCCACGGCGTGACACCGAAAGCACGTGTGGCACAAGAAGAAATATTCGGTCCAGTCGCGGTAGTCCTTGCCTTCGACACTGACGACGAGGCGGTCTCAATCGCCAACGACTCACGTTTCGGTCTGTCTGGTGGGGTTGTCAGTGCCGACACCGGCAAGGCATGGGAGATCGCCCGACGTATGAAGACCGGGTCGGTTCGAATCAACGGCGGTGGAACTGCCCTCGACGCCGACGCTCCGATCACCGGTTACGGCGCATCCGGGATCGGCGCTGAGCACGGGCTCGCCGGACTCCTCGAGTTCGGACAACCCCAGGCCATCGCGTTCCGAGTCGGCTGAGACTTCCCTCGAACGCCGAACCACTACCGCCCGAGAGAGCGTGGGATACCCATGTCCGAACCTAGTCATGTCCGCGAACACTTCTACATCGGCGGGCGGTGGTCACAACCATCGACGTCGAGCAAGATCGATGTGATTTCACCGGCAACCGAGCAGGTGATCGGTTCGGTGCCCGATGCCGGTCCAGCCGATATCGACGCTGCGGTAGCGGCCGCGCGGACCGCGTTCGATCATTCGGACTGGCCATGGCTCAGTCTGATTGACCGAGCTGAGAAAATGCGCGACCTGGCCAAGGCCATGACCGACAGAGTCGAGGATTTCGCGCACACCATCACAGCCGAGATGGGATCGGTGATCTCGTATTCCAAGGCAGGCCAAGCACCTGGCCCCATCATGATGCTCGAGTACTACGCGGACCTCGCAGAATCGGTGCAACTGAAGACGTCCCGCAGCGGAGTGGCCGGCGAATGGGCACTGCACAAACAACCTGTCGGGGTAGTCGGAGCAATCGTTCCATGGAACGGTCCTATCTTCTTGGCGATGTACAAGCTCGCTCCTGCACTCTTGGCCGGTTGTACCGTTGTTCTCAAACCGGCTCCCGAGTCACCATTATCTGCATACCTGCTGGCGGAAGCACTCGACGCCGCCGGATTTCCACCCGGCGTCGTCAATATCGTTCCGGGAGGACGCGAGGCCGGCCGACACCTAGTCCGGCATCGTGACGTAGACAAAATTGCGTTCACCGGCAGTACCGCCGCCGGTCGCACGATCATGGTCGACGCCGCCCAGGACCTCAAGCGGCTCAGTTTGGAATTGGGAGGTAAGTCCGCAGCCATACTGCTCGACGACATCGACATCAATTCCGTGTTGCCGGACATCATCTTCGGCGTGTGCCAGAACAACGGCCAGATCTGTGTATCCAACTCCCGCTTGCTTGTTCCTCGCCACCGCGAAAGCGAAATCGTGGAAGCCGTCGCGGCGGCGATGGCGCAACAAATTGTGGGTGATCCGTTCGACGAGTCGTCGATGATCGGTCCCCTTGTCGCACAACGTCAACGCGACCGAGTGCTCGGTGCCATCGACGGTGCTGTCTCGGACGGATCGACTATCGCAACTGGCGGCGGTCGACCAGCTGACTTGGAGAAAGGTTGGTACGTACAGCCCACAGTTATTGCGGATGTTTCCGCGGATCAGTCCGTCGCACACGACGAACTCTTCGGCCCCGTGCTGTCGGTGATCCC
This sequence comes from Rhodococcus sp. OK302, assembly GCF_002245895.1. Classification (NCBI taxonomy): domain Bacteria; kingdom Bacillati; phylum Actinomycetota; class Actinomycetes; order Mycobacteriales; family Nocardiaceae; genus Rhodococcus; species Rhodococcus sp. OK302. The sequence goes on along the minus strand of NZ_NPJZ01000002.1, from coordinate 736,428 downwards.
CTACGACTCCGACGCACAGGCAATCGAGATCGCGAACAACACCATCTACGGTCTCGGCTCCGCGGTCTTCACACCGGACATCGAACGTGCCGAGAACATGGCCATGCGCATTCGTGCAGGAACCGTCAATATCAACGCCCATATCACCGACTTCCATACACCGTTCGGAGGTTGGAAACAGTCCGGATTCGGCCACGAGGGTGGGCCAGAGGCTCTCGCTGAATACCAACAGACCAAAGTCGTAGGGTCGTATTTGTGAGCGGGGAACTCGAAGGCCGCGTAGCGCTGGTAACAGGTGCCGCACGAGGTCAAGGACGAAGCCACGCAGTCTATTTGGCGCAGGCCGGGGCAGATGTAATCGCCGTGGACATAGCCCGTCAAATCGAGACCGTAACCTATCCGATGGCAACCGAATCGGATCTGGACGAGACCGAACGCATAGTTCGATCACTTGGCCGACGAATTGTCTCTGTCGTCGCCGACGTGAGAGATTCCGTCGAGATCAGGTCCGCAATCGATACAGCAGTATCTGAACTGGGCCGACTCGATATCGTCGTCGCGAACGCAGGCATCTCCGGATACGGAAGCATCGAGAAAGGTCTCTCCGACGCAGCCTGGAGCAACGTCGTAGATACCAACTTGACCGGCGCCTGGAATACCTGCGCTGGGGCCATGCCCCACATCACCGCCGGCGGTAGCGGAGGTTCGATCGTGCTCACAAGTTCGGTCGGCGGGCTACGCGGGATCCCGAACATGGCGCACTACAGTGCCGCCAAACATGGATTGATCGGACTGACCCGCACACTTGCACTCGAGTACGCATCACAGTCGGTGCGTGTCAATGCAGTCCTTCCCACCTCTGTGCGCACCTCGATGATCATGAATCCTGTGACATTCTCACTGTTTCGGCCAGACCTCGAAGAACCGACAATCGACGACGTCCGCAGTGCGTTCCAGGCCGCCCACGCACTGCCAGTGCCCTGGATCGAACCAGAAGACGTCAGTAAAGCAGTCCTGTTTCTGGCCTCCGACGACGCTAGGTACATCACCGGCGTCGCACTACCCGTCGATGCCGGCGCGTTGCTGAAATAGATTGCAAGACAGCTAGTTACGAAAGCGACAACTAGTTTGGCAGACTGTCGATCTGCTGACAGCGAGAGCTTCTGCGTTCTAGGCATTGATGCGACAGCGCACCTCATCCTGCGGGCTTTGGTCCCGATACGCGAGTCGGTGGTCTCTAGATCCAGGCACGAGTGGCCACGAACACCGCGGTTTCTTCACGATTCCGAACCGGTGTGACTCCCTCTGCACCGAAAGGCGCACACACTGACTAGTTCTCGTACTTGATGCTTCTCGTGTACGCCACAGACGCGGCAAATCATGGGTTGTCCCCGGTTGGGACCTACGCCGCACACCAGGAGGTAGCACTGCGCAGGCCTGTCAGTGGTTGGTGGGAGTGTGGTGTCAACATGCACTCCGATATGGACACCGACTTTGCTATTGCTGCAGTGTTCGAGAACCTGCATCGGTAGTGAACTACTCGACCTCGATCCGATCGATCAGTCCCCACTCGAACGCACGAGGTGCAGTGATCGCAGCACCGGAAACAAACAGATGATAGGCACGCCAGCGCCCAATCCGACGCGGAATCGACACTGTGCCACCGGCTCCCGGGATCAAACCCATTCCGATCTCCGGGAGCCGGAACACCGTTCCGGGGTGCGCGCTGATTGACTGGGCAAATGCCGGCACTTCGATCCCCGCACCGACGCAACTGCCATGGACGTGCACTTCGATTCGATCAGCCAGTCGGGCCATCAAACGCGCCGCCCCGGCTCGGGTCCGAATCAGGTGTGCGATAGCAAGATCCGGAGTGGTCCCGAACTCATCCAGATCGCCGCCCGCAGAGAAGGATGGTCCGGCTCCGTCGAGCAGGACCTTCTCAATACTGGAGTCCATCAGTGCAAGTTGTAGTGCGGCCACCAGGCCGTCGCGCACCTGCGCACCGTAGGCGTTGCGCCGTTCCGGGCGGTTGAGGGTGATGTGCAGCAACGCATCACGGCGATCGATCAGTACCGGTTCCTGCGGTGCCGGAGGCGGCAGTGGCCTCGGTCCGCGGCCCTCGAGCCACCGACGAAAGTCCGGGGTACCCAGGAGTGTCGAGTAGGCCAACGATTCCACATCCAGGGCAGCCGGAATGGATAGATCCTCACCCAATCGCAGAACCTGCGAAGCAACCACGGATGCATACGGGTTCTCATGGAAGCGTTCGAAGAAAACTGCCAATTCGGCATCGACATCTTCGACGTTCACGAACACCCGAATACTCGAATCCTGGTACGAACTGACGGTAGTGTCGAGTGCCTGTGCAAGTGTTCTGGTTGCTGCGTCAGGTGCCTTGGTGGAACGACCGACAACAACGCGGTCGCACTCGAGAACCTTGGCAGCGGCAGCCTTAGCGACGTCCTCGGACATCGACTGATCGAGGTCGACAGCTATCGCTGCATCGTCGAGAGCACCGCCCTCGGCCAGAATTGGATGATCGAGTGCCCCGTCGACAACGTCCGTCGGAGACAGCAAGCGAACCTTATCGATCATCTTCGTCCTTCAAACTGGCGGGCACCGAATAGCATCTCCACGTGCGGGATTGCCTTTCCGATAATGATTTTCGGAGTGTAACATCGAACGATGTTTGCCTGGCCGGACGCCGTTGACGAGACCGAGCGGATCCAGGATTGGTTGAGCAGTGGCATTGTGCCCCTCACCGGAACAGCGGATGGTCCTCCCCTGATTCCCCCGGGAAATGCAGCAACAATCGCCAACAGCCTGGGTTCCTTCATCGGCGCCGGCGGCGACGGCGCCCGTTTCCTTTCCGAGCGCGCAGCATTCACGGGAATGACCCGGAACGGCAACATCGCGGTCGGAGGGAAAACTCGTCTGCTCCCCACCTCTGACGGTTGGGCCGCCGTGTCCTGTGCCCGCGAGAACGATCCACACCTGTTGGGCGCACTGATATCGCAGGACATCGCCGACGATCCGTGGCCCTCCGTCGCCGCCTGGTTGTCCGCTCACCGTGGTTCCGAACTAGCCGAGCGAGCCATGCTGCTCGGTCTTGCTGCTGCACCCGTCCGACGCAGTGCCACTCCCGTTCCTACTCCGACAACCCGCCGCTGCGTTGACGGAATGCTCGTCGTCGATTTCAGCGCACTCTGGGCCGGTCCACTCTGCTCACATCTCCTCGGGGCTGCCGGGGCACGAGTGGTGAAAGTCGAGACAACCACCAGGGCTGACGGAGCGAGGTTCGGAAATCCGGAGTTCTATTCGCTGCTACATTCCGGACACGAGTCCGTCGTACTCGATCCTGACACCACGGCCGGGCGGTCAGCGTTGGCTCGTTTAGTGGGGCAGGCAGACATCGTGATCGAAGCATCAAGGCCGCGCGCACTAATCGGCTTCGGTCTCGACGCCGACGCAGCGGTCTCGTCCGGGACTACCTGGATTTCCATCACCGCAGCCGGACGCAACTCGCAGCGAATCGGTTTCGGCGACGACATAGCGGCGTCAAGTGGCCTGATCGCACACGACGCCACTGGATCTCCGGTTTTTGTCGGCGACGCCATTGCCGATCCGTTGACCGGACTTCTTGCTGCGGCCCTCGCGATGTCCGAAACACCTTCCGGTGCGGGGCATCTCTGGGATATTTCGATGACGGACCTCGTATCGTCCACACTGCCTCCTCACCCGCAGACCAAGATGCCGGAATACGACGCCAGGTTCATGGCTCTGCCGCGCAAGGGCGCAGGTGTCGGCGTCGCGCCGTCTTCCGGAGCCGACACCCAGTCAGTGCTTCGCAGCCTCGGAATCGATCTCCCGTGAGCGAGCTGTTGATCACCAACTGCGTGATCGAATCTGTTCCCGGACTGGATATTCGAATCGAGAATGGACTGATCACCGAGATCGGACACCACCTCAGCCGCGGCAACGAAGAGGTTGTCGACGCCGCGGGAAACGATGTCATTCCGGGATTGTGCGATCACCACATCCATCTCCACGCCCTGGCTGCACGCCGTGCTTCCGTCGAATGTGGTCCGCCGCATGTCCGGACTTCAGCAGAACTCGCTGCAGCACTGCATAGTTCACCGGGCACCCACGGCTGGGTACGGGGCGTCGGCTACTTCGAGTCAGTTGCCGGAGACCTCGACCGGGATCAACTCGACCGCCTCCACGTTGCACGCCCCGTCCGTATTCAACATCGGAGCGGCGCTCTGTGGATTCTCAATACAGCCGGAATCGAAGCAACGGGAATACAACGGGCCGATCACCCTGGCATCGAACGAGATTCGAACGGACATCCAACCGGACGAGTGTGGCGAGCCGACGCCTGGCTCCGTGATCGCATCCCCGGGAACGCTCCCCCGTCGTTGAGTACCGTCGGGTCCGAACTCGCCGAGCTCGGAATCACGGCCGTCACCGATGCAACCCCTGACCTCGATGACGATGGTATCGCCTCGATCTCCGCGGCGATGTCCACAGGCGAACTCCCACAACGGGTGCACCTATTGGGCGCGCCCTTGGGCAGCCGGCAGTTCTCGGATCGTCTGACCGTCGGCCCGTACAAGATCGTGCTTGCAGATTCCGGGCTTCCAGATCTCGAAGAACTGGCTCGAATAATCAGTGCTCACCACGCCCTCGGTCGGCCCATCGCAGCGCATTGCGTCAGCCGCGAAGCACTGCTGATCCTGCTGGCAGTCCTGGGCGAGGTCGGCTCAATTCCCGGCGACCGGATCGAGCACGGAGCACTGATTCCGGCTGAGTCCGTCGAGGAAATCGGTCGGCTCGGGCTGACCGTGGTCACTCAACCCGGGTTCATCGCCGATCGCGGCGACGACTATCTCGAACACGTCGACCCGATCGATATCGGCGACCTTTACCGCTGCCGGACTCTAATCGATTCGTCTGTGCCCGTTGCCTTTTCCAGTGATGCCCCGTACGGGCCACTAAGTCCGTGGGCAGTAATCGCAGCAGCGCAGGACCGCAGGACGCCGGGAGGCGTCATCCTCGGCGGGACCGAGGCGATCGACTACACCCAGGCCCTCTCGGCCTACCTCAGCAGTCAGGGTGATCCGGGTGGCCCACCCCGCCGCGTACGGATCGGCGCGCCCGCCGATCTCGTTGTTGTTTCCCACGACTACGAGCCAGTTGCCACCGTCATCAATGGCAGACGAATCCACTGACGTGGCGCTCTAACCCACCGAACCGTTTCGGCGAAGCACAGAGATCTGTGCTTACGCTACCGACGGGTGATGGCGCGGTGTGGACGCAACGTGCACTCGTCGCACTGTGCTGCATTCGATCTTCGTCGTCTGGCACACGTTCACCCACGACGCCTTCTACCGAGATCTCGGGAACTACTTTCCCAAGGGCACCGACCTGAGCATGCATCCCCTGCAGTATCTCCTGGCGGGCGATGAAACGGTTCATCTCAAGCTGGCACGTGCAGCGCTTCCTGTCCGCCTTCTCAGGAATTTCACCGCATTTCCAGCCGCTCCGACACAGGCTCTCGGTGCCCAAATGGCATTGTCAAGTTAACGGTACTTGGGTCCGGCTGGCAGGATCGGCTTGGTGAACACCGCAGCGCCGTCGTACAAGCGTCACCGCTTCCCGGTCGACATCATCCAGCGCTGCGTGTGGTTGTACTTCCGCTTCAGCCTCAGCTTCCGCGATGTGGTGGAGATGATGCTCGAACGCGGTGTCGTGGTGTCCTACGAGACGATCCGGCGCTGGTGCGCGAAGTTCGGGCAGGACTGGGCGAGCCAGCTGCGGCACCGCCGGGCACGACCGGGCAATAAGTGGCACCTCGACGAGATCTTTATGAGGATCGACGGCGAACAACGCTACTTGTGGCGGGCGGTCGACCAGCACGGCAACGTGCTCGACGTGCTGGTGCAGTCCCGCCGCAATGCCAAGGCTGCCAAGCGATTCTTCCGTAAGCTGCTCAAGGGCCTGCGATACGTGCCGCGGGTGCTGGTCACCGACAAGCTGGCCAGCTACACCGTCGCGCATCGCGACCTGCTCGGCTCCGTCGAGCATCGACGATCCAAGTACCTGAACAATCGAGCCGAGAACCCGCATCAGCCGACCCGGCAGCGCGAGCGGGCGATGAAACGCTTCAAATCGATGCGGCACGCGCAGCAATTTCTGTCGGCGTTCTCGTCGATCTCACCACACTTCCGGCCACACCGACACCGATTGTCGGCGGGTGAGTACCGGCAGGTGATGGCCGACCGGTTCACCATCTGGCGTGAGATCACCGACACCGCGGTCGCCGCCTGAACCACTCACAGCAACATCCGAATCGGACAATGCCACACCCGAATCCTATGCCCTGCAGAACCTCTCAGTTAACGTGACAATGCCGGCAACTGGCCGGACTGAAGGGCAACTTCTCCACTATCCGGCTCATCTGGGGCGACGGCGGCTACCCGGGTCGACTGCTCGGCTGGGCGAAAAGCGTGCTCGCCCTGCAGGTTGAGATCATCAGACGGAGCCCCGGTGCAAGCGGATTTCACGTGCGGCCCCGGGTTTGGGTAGTCGAGCGCACGTTTGCTTGGATCAACAAGTACCGCCGTTGCGTCCGCGCTTACGAGACACGACCCGACCACCACGAGGCCGTCATCCACATCGCCATGATCGGCCTCATGACCCGGCGTCGTGCACGGACATGACCCAGTTTCCGAATGCTCGCTTACATGCGATTCAGGGAGTGGTTCGTCTCGTCAGAAATAGACTTCTTGCAATTCATGAATCGATCCGCTGTCTCCCTCAAGTTCGAAGAGAGACCCATCCCTTAATACGTACATCCGATCACAGACACTTGAGAGCGTCTGAATGTTTTGATCAACCACAAGCACACCCTCGCCGCTTTCACGGGTTAGCCTCAGCAACACTTGCAGAGCTTCGCTGGTGGCCTTGGGGGATAACCCCAGGCTGAGTTCGTCTACCATCAAGATGGAAGGTTTGGCGGCAAGTCCTCGGGCTATCGCTAGCATCTGTTGTTGACCGCCACTTAACAACCCGGCAGGGCGTTGCAATAGTGGCCTGAGCGCCGGAAACCGGCTTAAAATTTGATCTAGGTCTTCGTTGGTCAGTCTGTGTCCGACCGCCAAGGCGCCGACTTGTAGGTTCTCTTGCACAGACAGTGATCCGACGACGCCCCTACCCTCGGGCACATGGATCAATCCAGACCTGGCAGCGCCCACCGGCGACGAAGGAACGGTCACCGAGTCCATGTCGACAAGACCCTCACCGCGACTAATTATTCCGGACAGCGCTCGTAGTAATGTCGTCTTCCCCGCGCCGTTTCGGCCTGTAAGCCCCACGAGTTCCCCTCGAGATACATGCAGGGAGACCTTGTCGAGGACGCGCGCAGGTCCGTATCCTACGGTCAAGTCGGTAACCGCCATCCCCTGTGTCGACAGATCCGCGCGAGATGTTTCCGGCTGCATCTCCGAGGATGACAGAGCGCCGTCAGCTGATTCAACCGCTGAGCATAGATCTAGTTCCCCTGCCCTGGAACCACATTCGCGCTCCCGACTCAGCAGTTCGACAGGCTTGCCGACGAAAGCTTCAAGTACCCGCTCGTCGCGCGTGACCTGCTCTGGTTGACCTGAGGCCAATACCTCCCCTCCGTCCAGTACGGTGACAATATCGGCTACCCGCCGAACAAAGGCAACATGGTGAGCGACAAGTAACACCGTCACGCGTCCGTTGGCACGAAGTTTGCGTATCGCGTTCTCAACAACGTGGATCTCGTCTTCTCCCAGTCCGGCCGTTGGCTCGTCGAGGAGCAAAACCGTCGGCTCTGACACAAATGACCTCGCCAGGTCGACCAGTTTCCGGTCAGCTAGCGAAATTTCATCGGCTCTCTTGTTCCACGTGGACTCTGAAACGCCGACCAGGCGCAGAGCTTCCTCGCACCTTGTTCGAGCATCAGCGTCTGCTTTCCGCCCGAGAGTAGGGCGCAGCAGATCCACGAGCAACCAGCGTCGTTGTTGGCTCAAGAGCCCTAGCGCGACGTTCTCAACTGCGGACAAATCGTCGACGAGCGACGGATTCTGAAAGGTCCGCCCAACTCCAGCAGCACGGATCTCCGGTGGCGACATCTTGGTGGTTGTAAGACCATTGATTCTTATCTCTCCACTCGTCGGTCGGAGTAGACCAGTGATGGTGTTGATCAACGTCGTCTTACCGGCACCGTTTGGACCAATCAGCGCATGGATCTGTCCGTGGGCAATGGTGATATCGACTCCACTAAGTGCATGTAATCCATCGAAAGCGACACCCACGCCGGCAACCTCGATTGCGGCTACTGTAGTCGCTATGGTGTCGCATCCATCGGCAAACTTCCGGCCAGAGTCCACCTCCGGAACATCGAAAGCGTCAGGTGCTGTCTCGCACGCTTCAGCGCTTTCGGGCTCGCCGGCCCTGCCAATCAAAGTCCCCGACCAACTTGGTAGCAGCTTCGCAGTCGCACCGCACCACCCGGAAATGGCTCCCAGGATTCCCGCCGGTGCCAGCACAACAAAGACAAGAAAAGTGATACTCGCGTATAAAGCCTGGTTCTCAGGAGCGCTCTGAAAGACGGAGGGCAATGCCGCAAAAAAGAGGCCGCCGACCAATGGACCCAATAATGTTCCTTGTCCTCCCACGACAACCATCGCTACCAGGGTGATAGACACCGCCGCAGCGAATGAATCTGGTGTGATGACCGTAAGGGCCTGGGAAAGCACAATACCGGCCAACGCCGAACCCAGACCTGTAAAGACAAAGGCGGTCCACTTAACTTGCTTGACCCTGACCCCGAGTAGGGACGCGACCTGTTCGCTCGACCGCACTAGTCGAAGCTCGTGGCCACGCCTTCCGCTGCCGAAATTTGATGAGGCAAATAGTACGACTGCTAAAAAGCCGAACGCAAGGAAATATAAGCCAACGCCATTACCTAGGTCAGCACCAAGAACATGTAGCTCAGGTACAAGCAGCCCAGACTGACTACCGGTGAGATTGACCAACGCACTTGACTGCAGGCCAGCTGACACAACAAATGCAAGAAAAAATGTGACAACTGCTGAACCAAAGTGCGAAAGTTGGACCACCGCAAGTCCGATAATTCCGCATGCAATCAAGGTGACACATAAGCAAATGGTAAGCGCAAGTATCGGAGACAGACCAGCAGTCCTCGCCACCGTCCAGGTATACGCAGCGATTGCAACTAGAGCCCCATGGCCGAACGAAATTTCGCCGAGGTACCCCTGCCAGAGGTTCATTCCGACAGCCACAGTGCCCCACGCCATGCCGAGTATCAGGACGTATTGCCATGAGGATTCACGGACGATCAACCCGAGGGCTGCTAACGCTACAAGTGCCGTGGCCAGGCCGGAATGTCGTCGTAATACGGTTTTTCTGGGCTTTTTTCGCTGTACCGAGTGCTCAAACACGATGTACTCTCCGATCTCCAAAAACTCCCTGTGGGCGAATAACTAAAACCGTAATCAGCGCCGCAAAGATAACTAGGTTTGCCGAGTCGGGCCCGAAGTAGGTTGCCACCACATTACTCAGTAGACCTGCACAGATGCCGCCGACAACCGCCCCAGTCAGGCTTGTGAGCCCAAAAGCGATCGCCGCTGTAAAAGCGTAGAGTAAGTAGCCGTCGAGCATAAACGTCGATACGTAAACGCGGTTTGCGGATAATAGGCTTACAATTGCGGCCAAGAAACTACTGATTCCCCAAGATACGGCAAATAACCGATCGCTACGGACGCCGAGCAACCTGACCGTCTCGCGGGAGTCGGCCATTGCTCGTGTGAGCAGACCGGCACCGGTGTATCGAAAAAATAGACTGAAGCAGCCAAGGAGGATCCCTGCAATAGCGACGGTTTGTATCAGTGAATAGTTTATCTGAATTCCAAGGAGGATGAATCCGCCAGAGCTGAGAAGTTGAGGAAACTGGAATGGTTGGCCCGCACCCCTGAATCGGTCCACGATAGCTGCTAACATCAGCGACAGGGCGAGCGTTCTGATAATTACATTTGTCTTATCCGCCCTCGGTTTGGGACGAATGACGCAGTAGAATGTAAGAACACCCAAGCAGGTGCTGAACAACAATCCTATGATGATGGCCATGCCAACAGGGATGCCGTACTCAACCATAACAGTTAAGGCGACGAACGCAGCTGCGGTTCCCATCATTCCCTGGGCGAAGTTCACGGTGGCAGTCGCCTTGAAAAGCACAACCATCGCAAAGGATAGAAGTCCGTAGAGCATTCCAATAGTCCCGCCGCTCAAGACCGTCTCCAGGAACAGACCCATGCCACTCTCCTATTTGCTCAAAGTTACTTGACGATTCGATTTCATTTGGTCTGCGGTTCATTAGAATTGGGTCCGCGGCCTTGGTCCAGACAAACGGGTGGCCGCGGTCGTTCCATCCGTTGAGGACGGTCCGGATCGCTGCTTCATGATTTCTTGTATCTCGATTCCCTCGGACAGGTAGAGGTCCATGCGCCGGCGAGCGCCGAGACAGGAGGGTCAGGGGATGTGGTCTCGGGACTAATGTCTGTTTCCGATGAGCTGAAGCGTGGGTTGCTCAGTTCGCGTTGGCCAGTCCGTTATTCACGAACAGCGATGCTTTCGATGACTCTCCGTGCGCACTCCCGATCATGGCGACCCATCTTGCATTGGCTTGTGCGCCGGCGATAGGCGTCAGAATTTGTTGAATCGATGCCGCACTTGGGCTGGGGTGTGATCAAACTGGCGCCCGCAATTACTGTGTGCATGATGAGCATTGGCAATTGAAAGACCTCCTAGCTGAGGCGAGGTGACGATACTCGGTGCATCGTCTGCTTCGTCAGCGGATGTGACGGCCGCGCCGTGAATAGGTCAGACCGTCAGGAGACTTCAAGCATGGCAACTAGCTCAAGGGCCTCACGGCAGAACCGGTACGGTGACGGTCTCGGCTGCTGCCTGATACTGACCGTCCTTGACTGTGACTGCCGGCAATGAAGTCAGACCCATGTGCGATTCTCGGGAGAAGGTCATGGGGGGGATGAGGGGACTCACCTGACGGTCCTGCATGGAGGCAAGTGCCTTGACCAGGCTCTCGCTAGTTGGGTCAGGCCCAGCGAGTTCGAGTCCCGCGACCACGGCCTGCGCGATCGCACAACCGAACGTGGTCACTGTATCGATCTCTGAGTCTGGGTAGTATTTTCGTACCGCTTCTAGGCAATCGGCTGCGCTGGGGTCCGTAGGTGGTTTGGTGATGGCCAGGCTGAAGAGAAGATCGTGTGCGCTCCGCGGTGTTCCTTGCAGAAAGGTCTCACCGGGAAGCGAGGTCGTACCGAGGATCGCCCTCTTGGGGAGCTGATCCTTGCCAGCAAGGTAATTCACGATCTTTGTGGTCTCAGCAGGAGCGGATGTGAAGACGACATAATCCGGCCGCGCCTCAGCGACTTGGAGTGCGACCGGTGTCACGTCTGCCCCGAACGGCACGACTGCTGTGCCGAGAAATGAGCCACCCCCATTTTGGACAGCAGCCTCGACCTTCGCCAGTATCGGGTCATTCTGGTCGGACACCGTGCGAACAAGGTAAACGCTTCCTGCGCCGGTCTTCTCGAACGCTGTGGACACCAGAGCATGTGCCTGATCAGGGAAGGTGGGAACCATCGCGAAGGCGTGGGGCACTACTGAGTTCACAAAGGACGGGCTCGACTTTGCCGGGAAGAGAAGCGGTACGCCTGCCTTGTCCAGGACTGGGACGATCGCATCGATCGAGCCCGCACCAGAGCCACCGACAATCGCTATGTTCTGGTCTGTGACCAGCTTCCGTACGTTCTGCACTGCGCGGGCCACATCGAGACCATCATCGAGCAGTGTCAGTTCGATCTTCTTCCCGTCCACGCCGCCAGCATCGTTGACTGCCCGAAAGATCGCCTGCTGGCCTTCGCTCAGAGCCTTGCCGTAGCCCCCCGCCGGTCCACTGATTCCGCTCGTTTCACCGAGTTTGATGACATCGCCATGCGATTCTGCGTTACCTGCGGCCCCGCAGCCGACGAGTGTTAGTGCCACCACAGCGGAGGTAAGCCCGCAAGCAAGTCTGTTAATGTGAAATGACGTGAGCATTACATAACCTTTCGTATTCCCATTCCCGAGAGAATAGGAACCTGTCGTTGTTGAATGGCCCCTAGCGCCATGTGCAGACGGGGGTGGACACCTCGACGGGTCGACAATCCCCGATTAGGGTGATCCTGGCCCTGGATGGAGTATGTCAGTTGCCGATGTAGGAATCGGGCAATCTATTCTGCCAGATCAGGCTGTTCTTGCATGATCCGCGCGAATATCGGCTGAAAATTGAACCATCCAGCGCGTTGATCGTAGAGTGCCGCGACCGCTCGAGCAGTCTCCGCCGGAATTGAGTCCGGCTGCCCGGCAGCTAGGGCGAGAAGCTGTGCCTGGCAAGATCTTTCGAGAGCGATGAACCACCATGCGGCTTCGTCAACCGTCGCGCCGACCGTTAGCATGCCATGATTCTTGAGAATGGCCGCGCGATTCCCACCCAAATTCTCTGCGAGGGAACGACCTTCGCCGTCGTCAAGGACGACGCCGTTGTACTGCTCAAAAACGGAGTGCCTCTCGTAGAATGCGCATGCGTCCTGGGTGATCGGGTCCAACTTCCGGCCGAACGCCGACCACGTCTTTCCATGCAGAGAGTGGCTGTGCGCGACGCCTACGACATCAGGTCTGGCATCGTGCACACTGGCATGTATCGTGATTGCTGCTGGATTGACGGGACCTATTCCCTCGACCAAGTTTCCAGTTCCATTGATCAGGCATAAATCAGATACGCGAATCTGGCTGAAGGACATACCCCAAGGGTTGACCCAGAGGTGGTCGAGGTATTCCGGATCGCGGGCGGTGATATGACCCGTAACTCCGTCGTCGAAGCCGAATCTGCTGAAGATCCTGAAGGCTGCGGCCAGGCGAATCTTCCTATGATTTCGCTCCTCATCATGGGTAAGGAATGTTGGTGGAGTCGGCAGGTCAAGAGTGTGCATTATTGGCTACTCCAGGGGAGGTAATCGGCGGCGAAATTAGCTCCGGCGAGGGTTAGTATTGGGAAATATGCGATGAATCGATTAACTTCGAGGGGGGAAGTGGGTGCTGATAGAGCGCACTCGCATTTCGGAAGCAGAGCTTCTCAACCGTTTCGCGGGGTAGTGACTTCATGTCCCGACTGAAGAGTTCTTGCGAATCAGGCCACGAGGAGTCAGCATGCGGATAGTCAGTCTCAACCATAATTTTATCGGCTCCAATGATATCGAGCATCCGGAATGCCGCTGGATCTTCGATCGACGTAAACCAGAAATTTCGTCGCAGGATGTCAACTGGGTCCGGATCTGACATGCTCCATGTCTCCGAACTGGCAGCCTGCCTGTAAGAACGCGTGAGTCGTTCGATGATCATCGGGACCCATGAGACCCCGGACTCGGACAGTACGATCTTCAGTTTCGGAAAACGCAGTGGGATCCGCGAGAAGATCCAATCAACCACTGCCTGTATGGAGTTCAATGGAAAGAGTGCGACTGTGACATCTGCAGGGGATGCCGCACTCGGTTGACAAATCGATCCTGAGGACCCCACGTGCAAGTTGACTACGGTCTCGGTCTCCTCGCATGCACGAAAGAAAGGATCCCAGTACTGGGAGTAGAGAGAGGGGAGCCCCAATCCCTCAGGGTTCTCCGAGAATGTTACTGACTGGAAACCGCGCTCCTTGTTTTTTCTAATCTCCAATGCCGCCACTTCAGGGTCAAGGAGCCACGGTAATTGGCATGAGATGAATCTGTCGGGATACGCTCCGCACCATTCCTCGAGCATCCAGTCGTTGTACGCCCGAACGGAGGCGAGACCAACATCGCGATCACGCATTCCACTCAACCGCTTCCCAGAAAATCCCCAGACGAATGATGGAAAGTTTAGAGATGCATACACCCCGTTGAGATCCATATCCTTGACTCGCGAATGAACGTCCCAAACACCGGGCCGGAAGTCTTCGTACTTTTGAGGCGCCAAGCTCCATTCCTCGATTGGCCGACCGACTGCTCCGCACATCGTGAGGCGCATAGGGATTCGGTCGTCATCAATATGCCAATACGGGATACCATCCTGATTGGGGACAACTGCTGGAACAAGGTCGCGATACCGCGAGCTTGTACGACTAGTGAAGATATCTGCGGGCTCGAGGACATGATCATCCACTGAAATGAGAGGGCACCATAGTTCCCGAGGGTCGGGGTCCGGCAGAAATGTCGGCTCTAAACGAACCAGTCCTCTTCCCTGACTCTCGACATCTGGGTTGTGGATATCAAGCGCCATTTCTGACTCCATTCAAGCGATGGGGAGGGTGACCCGAGGTCATCTCCGAGAGATACGTCGACGTGAGGTATGAGGAGTGTGAACCCGATCACGTTACCCTTACGGTTGGAAGGTATACGACGGCCGGGAGCCTGTCAACGGATTCAGTGGTTCACGAGGACATTCGGGTTAACGGCAAACTTCAGCACATAGTGTGCGCGACCTGACCACCCGAATGTCCTGCAGCCGGTTGTCCATCACCAGATGCAGATCCCGATCGGGATCTGCCCGAGCAACGTGTTTCAGAAACACCAGAAACTCCTGGTGACTGCCGGATCCGGCAGATCCCGGTCCCCTTGCCCGTCGCCACCCCCAGCGCCGCATACAAGGTCGTGGTCCTGGGTCTGTCGCTCGGGAATCCCGATCTGCATCTGCAGCGCGGGAGCTGTCCGGTCGAGGGCCTGATCTGGGACTTCTCATCCATGCACAACACAATCGCCTTCTCCGGCGGATTCAAGGTACAGGCCAACAATGTCGGTGACCTTCTCGACCAGTTCCTGGGCAGTGGAGGACTTGAACGTCTCCGATCGCCACGGCTGGACCTCATGCTCCCGCCACACCCGCGCCAGCGTCCCATGCCCGAACCCGAGATGGTCGGCGAGAAGACGTGAATTGCCTTGCTGCCCTTGTTCCTGTGGTCGAGCGGGGAGAGTGCGTCCTGCAGCGCGCGGGGTATTCTGTCGCAGTCGGGGGGCTGCATCGCTGGGAGCCGTGGGAGTTGGCGCGGGATGGCCGGGGCGATCCCGCGGTCTGGTCCTTGAACCGGGCGGGAAACGGCATCGTGAACGCAGCGTCGATCAGGGCTGGCCCGTCGATAGGTCGCCACCGGATTCCTAGTTCTCGCAAGGCTTCTGCGGTGATGTTGTTGCGCCGGGCGTACAAGTTGGGTCCGATCCCTTCACTCTTCCGGCGGCGACCGCGACCATGGAGCCTTGACCTCTTCGGGTCACAGTGCACAACGAGACAGATGGTGCGATCGGCCCGAGAGGTCATGCGGCCGCGTGCCTCCAGGGTGCGACAGCGCCGCAGTTCGAGCGGCGGTGGTGAGTCTGTCGGGCCATCGGGGCTTGCCGGTGCGTGCAGACGCTGTCAAGTGCGTGGTCCGGTGCGCTTGCACCTGAAGGCCTTCGCACTGACCGGGTCGGCGAGGGTGTGACTGCAGCGCTGGCACCGCTCAAGCTCGAACTCTACGAGGTAGCCGCAGCCGGGGCAGATACCTGTCCGGTGTCATGCCGAACGTCACGAACAGTTCGCCGGCAGCCGCCTCATCATAGGGTTCCCACGTCATGACGAACCGGATCAGGTGCCTATCCTCACGGTTCATCTCACACTTCCTGCGCGGTCCAGACATCCAGACAACTGGGCCGTCAGCCGAGTAGGTTGCCGTCCGGATCGATGGCCCTCAGGTACTCGAGTTCGGTAGCGCTCGGCGCATCCAACGGATGGACATCCGGCGCGAGCTGGACATCCCACCCGGTTGCCGAACGGATCTGCGCGAGCGCCCCGTCGGCGCTCTCCGAAACATCGGCAAACCAGGCAGACAGCACGTACACCCCGTCCTGCCTTCGGAGGTGGCCGATGTCGGTGGCAATGACTTCGAGGTTCGTACCGCAGTAACTGATGAACTTGGCCGTCTCGACAAATTTGCGAGGGTCAGCCGCCACGACGGCAATCGTCGTCACCCGCGCAGCAATGTCCGTACTGCCCCCGCCGCCCACGAGAAAGTGCCCCGACGGCGAACGATTGCTGTTGGCATTCCCCTGGCTGTCGATGACCCCGGCCGAGAGTACAGCGATCGTCGTGTCCGGCGTCGACGGGAGCAACATGCCGAGCACCTCTAAAGTGCTGCTCAGATGGCGCGCGGTGGGCAAATTGCGGGTGTTCGACAGCGTGGCGTCGTGAGGCCTTGGTACGTAGCCGAGGACACCGCTTTCGAAGACGAGGTCGACGACGTGCTGGTTCTCGAGGAGAAGTGTCCTGCCCAGCGCAGCCGCGAGATGCGACAGCCCCGCACCGGCAACGACGGTCCGAGTCCCCGAAGCCCGCGCCACCTTCTCCATGGCTCGGGCACCCGAAACGGCGAGGCGCTCCTCCAACGTCACCTCGCCGACGTCAGCAGAGTCGGGTTCGGTATCGATTTCGTCGATGCGCCAGGATTCGTCGAGGTCCATGGCAACGAGATGCTCGATTCGCTCCCGGCCCAGCTGGCTGAGATACCCCTGCCGCGTCGACACGTCGATCCACTTCCTACTGAACGACTCTGCATCCTCGACGGTTCGAAGGCGCCCCAGTTCGGCCAGGAACTCGTAGTCCTCCCCATACCCGGACGCCCCCTCCACCCGCACCGGGACCGGCGAGGCAGACGGGTGTGCACCCAAGGGCACATGCGCCACCCCGAGAACACGGGCCGCAGGAACCCTCACGTTGCCTGCCCACCGACGCAGGTCGGCTGGCGACACGATGTGATCGGCCGTGAGTATGACTCCCCTCCGGGCGGCATAGACGGTGTGCACGTCCTCGGCGAAGGGCGGGAACAACACCCCATTGCCTTCCCAGTCCGCGACAGGACAGTGGATCAGCGACACATCCGGGCGCAAGGCAGGCATCACCGAGCGCTCCGAGCCATCGAACGGATCCACCAGGCTCCTGACACCGGGGCCGGCCCCCGCGGGCAGGTCCGTGTCGTCCATCGTCCCGGCTGGAACAAAGGGCCAGCCGAGCGCGCCAGCGAGCACCCGCTGTATCAAGGCGAGAATGGACCACTCCTCGACGACAAGAGTGCCGTCCTTCACCGCCTGCGCGAGGATCGAGTTCGGGCGCACCGAGGGATAAGTTGTCGCGGCGAACGAAGTAACCAGCTTGTCCACTCCCCCCGACGCGACGAGGAGGCCGACCTCGGCGCGCAGGGACGCCGAGATGACGGTCAGACCGCACAGACGACCCGACCGCGCCTGGCGGATCACCTCGAAAAGGGCACCGTAGGCACGCGTAGACAGCCAGGGAAAGTGGATCGCGTCGCCAGACTGGACTGCCTGCTCGACGAGCTGCTCGAGAGACCGCACCTGTGAGCGGGCAGGCGCGGTCGCGGTCGCGTCGTACCGGAAGCCGTCGGCCGCTCGCAGTGGCCGACCGACGTCGGGGAAGGTGATGGGTTGCACCCTGGATTCCAATCTGTTGTGGTGGTGCCGGCTAGAGGTCGAGAACCAGTCGCGGAGACCTCGAACGCCCCACGCAGATCATCATCCGGTCTCCGCGCTCGCGCTCCTGGTCCGAGAGCAACAAATCGTGATGCTCGGGCTCGCCTTCGAGGACGCGCGCCTCGCAGGCTCCGCAGAAGCCCTCTTCGCAGTCGGACAGGAAGTCCGGGATCGCTTCGCGCACAACGTCGATGAGAGTTCGGTCCGATGGCACGGTCAGTACCGCGCCGGTGCGGCGCAACTCGACTTCGAAGCTCTCGCCGCCGGATTCCGTCTGGGTCGAGATGCCGCCGCGTGAGATGCTGGATGACGCACCGAAACGCTCCACGTGCAGCGCATGCGGTGCAAAATGCTCACCAACGCGCTCCTCTGTCGCCCGGATCAGGCCCTCGGGTCCGCAGCAGTAGATGGCGGAATCGCTTGGTGCACCGCCGAGGACGGTATCGAGATCGAGCATCCCCTGTACGTCCTGCGGGACGATCTCGATGTTTCCCGTGCCGAGTTGCTCCAGCTCGTCGAGAAAGGCCATCGATGTCTTGCCGCGGCCGCCATAGGTCAGTCTCCACGGCACGCCTCGGCGACTGACCTCGCGGGCCATGGCCAGGATTGGGGTGATGCCGATTCCCCCGGCCAGAAACAGGTATGCGGGGGCATCGACGAGCCGAAAATGGTTGCGCGGTCCCCGCACGGACAACATCCGACCGACCAAGGCCGTGTCGTGGATCTCGCGCGAACCGCCGCGGCCATGCTGGTCCCGCAGCACCGCCACTGTGTACGACGTGCGGTCCTCTGGGGCACCGCACAATGAGTACTGCCGAACCTTCCCTGACGGGAGGATCAGGTCCAGATGTGCCCCCGGGGTCCAGGTCGGAAGTTCCGCGCCACTCGCATCGACCAGCCGGATCGAGGCGACACCCTCCGCCTCCCACGTCACCTGCTGCACGAGCAGCTCGTACACGCGCTGTAGATCAGCGTCGAGGTCAGCGTTTGTCATGCGATTTCATCCATTCAGAGGTGTTCGTCTTCGATTTCATGAGGCGGCGTCGCGGTCCCGCGCGGGCACACCGCGGCAACAAAGGGCTGACGCCCCCTGGTGCCGCGGTGTGCCCGAGTCGGTTCCGGGCGGTCACTACCCGTAGATCTGGCGATCGTTAATCTGCTGAGACCAGGTGTACTCGAGCAGGCCTTCGGTCCCCATTTCGCGTCCGTAGCCGCTGTCCTTGACTCCGCCGAATGGCGCGCCCGGATCGAAGGCGGACATGCCGTGCTTGTTGATGAAGGTGACGCCCGCATCGATGTGCTCTGCCAAATCCCATGCGCGGCTCAGGTCGGGCGTCCAGATACTGGAGGTGAGCCCGAACGGCGTCGCGTTCACGAGCGAGATCGCCTCGCTGTCCGAGCGGAAACCGATGATCGGCAGGGCAGGTCCGAACTGCTCGTCACAGACGATCCGTTCCTCTGACCGGACCTGCGTAACCAACGCGGGAAGGTGAAAGTATCCGCCGTCCCACGAGGCCTTATCCCTGACGCGGCCGAACGAACTCACCTTCGCGCCCGATGCTTCGGCCTCGGCGAGAATTGCGGTGAATCTCTTGAACTGTCGTTCGTTGGCCAATGGACCCATCGTGACGTCTGGGTCGAGCCCGTCGCCGACGACCATGTCCTGCAGGGCATCACCGAGCTTGGCGGTAATTTCCTCGAGCAGGGTTTCGTGTACATACAGTCGCTTGACCGCGAAGCAGACCTGACCTGAGGTCACGGTGAACGCGGCCGCCAATTTGCGGATGAGATCATCGTCGACATTGACATCGTCGAGCAGGACCGCGGGGTCGTTGCCGCCCAGCTCGAACACGCCTCTCTTCAAACGTGATCCGAGCGCTTGTGCGACCGCACGTCCGGCCTCCATCCCGCCCGTGAAGGCAATCATTCCGACGTCGGGATGCGCGCTCAGGGCGGCACCAACCCGCTCACCCGTACCGGTGACGACATTCACCACACCAGCAGGCAACGCCGCACCGATCGCCTCGATGGCCTTGAGCACACCCAGTGACGCGAACGGGGAAGGGACGGCGACGATGGTGTTACCCGCGAGCAGTGCGGGGCCGAGCTTGACGCCGAGCAGTGCGATCGGCCAGTTCCAGGGGACGATGGCACCGACGACACCAACCGGCCGGCGATGGACCTCGAGCCGGCCGGTATCGTCGTGCTGGCGGTCGGTAAGGACCTTGTCCAGTGCATCGAGATCATTGAGGTAGTGCGACCACACCCATGGTGAGGACTGAAAGTCCATCACCGATTCCGCGAGGATCTTGCCCATCTCGCGGGTCAACGCCTCCGGACCCGAAGGGTCTATTGCCGCCAGTCGTGCGCCGGCATCGGCGACCAATGCCGCACGCTCGGCAAGGGAAAGACGCGACCAGTCGTACTGCGCCCTCTTCGCGGCGGCGACCGCCAGATCGACGTCGCCTGGCGCGCCGTCGGGTATCGACCCGACGATCTCTGTGGTCCGGGCCGGGTTGACCACTTGAATCCGCCCGCCGTCCACACCGTTGTGCCACTGGCCGTCGACGTACATCTGCATATCCAGTGCGCTCATAGCAGCACCACGCCCTTGGTGATTTCGTTCGCGGCGAGCTGGTCGAGGGCTTTGGGGACTTGGTCCAGTGAATAGGTGGCGTCGATGACCGAATCCAACGGAAGCCGACCATCCATGTAGAGATCGACAAAGGCGGGAATGTCCCGTTGCGGGAGAATCGATCCCGCGTAGGTACCGGTCAACCGCTTCTGCATCAGGAACCCGAACAGGTCGAACGTGGCCGTAACCGATGCGTCCATCACGCCGATGGCCACCGCCAGTCCGCCAGGACGGATGGCCTGCAGCGAGGTCTCCAACGTGCCTAGGGCGCCCACCGCGTCGAACCCATAGTCGGCACCCCTGCCGTCGGTGAGGTCACGGATCGCGTCCACGGCCTCCGCTCCGGACACCGAGATGGTGTGCGATGCCAGGCCCAGATCTCTGGCCCGTTCGAGCTTGCGTTCGGCGATGTCGACCGCGATGACGGTCGTGGCCCCCATCGCCCGAGCACCCATCATCGCGGCGAGTCCGACACCGCCAGCGCCGATGACCACCACGCTGCTCCCCGGCCTGACCTCCGCGCGGACGATCGCAGCTCCCAGACCCGTCGACCATGCGCATCCCAGACCGGCCAGCTTCTCGAGCGGCGCATCCCGTCGAATCTTCACCGCCGCCGATGCCGGCACGACCGCATACTCGGCGAAGGACCCCTGGCAGAAGAGGGTGTGCACGTCCTCTTCCCCGGATTGGAGTCTGGTGGTGCCGTCAAGCATCGTGCCCGAAAAGCCAACGGCGCGTTCGCACAGCGCATACTCACCGCGAAGGCACTGGAAGCACGCATGGCATGAGGTGATGATCGAGCAGATCACGTGATCACCCACCGCGAGTTGCTCCACACCTGCGCCGATGTCGTCGACCACTCCGGCGCCTTCGTGCCCCAGGACGATCGGTCGTGGCGAGGGCAGGTGCCCGGCCAACACTGAGACATCGGTGTGGCAGATACCGGAGCTCACAAGGCGAACCCTCACCTCGCCGGCCTGTGGTCTCGGGTCGGGCAATTCTTCGATGCTGATCTGGCCGATACCTCGGCTGACTGCGGCTCTCATGGACATCTCCTGCGTGTAGGAACGAGTTCCGGGCTACCCGCCCGAATCGGACTGTGACTGGTCATGCCTGCGGTGTGAAAACGATCGGTACCGAACGAATGACTCGCGTCTGCCCCTCGGAGATTCGCACCGCGGCTGGATCTACCAATCGGTAGTCCGGGATCCGGTCCAGAATCTCTTCGAGCATGATGCGCAGCTCGAGCCGGGCCAAGGGAGCCCCTGGGCAACGGTGGACTCCTGCACCGAATGCCAGGTGCCGGTTCGGCTTTCGGTCCAGCATGATCATGGAGGGATCGTCGAATGCGGCGTCGTCATGGTTCGCTGAGAGCCACGACAACCAGACTCGCTCACCCTCAGGGATCACGGTGCCTGCTACCTCAACCCCCGCGGTGGTCGTTCGACCGAAGCCGGGAACCGGTGTGACGTATCGCAAAAACTCCTCGATCGCCGAGGGCATCAGCTCGCGTTTGGCCTGTAGTTGCGATCGGATCTCGGGGTGACGGTCAATCAGGGTAAAGATGTGATTGCCGGCCGCGGCAGTCGTCTCGCCGCCGGCCCCGGTCAGCGAGAGATAGATATCGAGCGCCTCCTCCTCGGTGACCGGACGGTCATCGATCATCGATGCGAGCAGATGACTGGCAAGGTCATCGGTCGGGTTGACCCGGCGGGCAGCAATCAGCTGGAGGTAGTAGTCGCGGATCTCCATCTGCAACGCCACCCCCTCCTCCGGCGTCGCGACCGAGACCAAACCCAATGACCAGGCACTGAAACGGGATACGTCCTCGTCGGGGATACCGAGGAGCCAAGTGATGACCCGCGATGTCAGCGGGAAGACGAGGTCTCTCGCCAGATCCGCTTCGCCGGCGGACGCAAAGCCTTCGATCAACTCGATAGCGTGCTTGCGTACCTCGTCCTCAAGTTCCGCGATCCGGCGCGCACTGAATGCGACGTTGAGAAGAGACCGGTACTTGCCATGCTCGGGCGGGTCGGACTCCATGGGAATGAACGGTCTCGGCGCCCCGACCGACGGGAGGGTGATGGTCGGCAGGGACGAGAATCGCGCCGTGTCGCGCGTGGCCGCTTCGACCTCCTCATACCGGCTCAGCGCCCAGAAGCCGCCATAGTTCTCGCTGTGCTGAACGGGACACTTGGCCCGCATTTCGCTGTGAAACTCCTCCGGATCATCAAGAGTGGCGACGTAACGGTGGTCGTAGTTGCTTTTGCTGATGTCCACTGCTCCCCCAGAATGGGATGGGCCCGGAAGCCGGTGATTGTTTTGCCCTGGATTGGGCGATAAATCCGAGACTAAGACCTTCCGATCGGAAGGTCAATGGTCAATCTGGTGGGGCTTAGGGTGCCGCCACCGAACGCGCCCCAGGGATGCGCGCTGGGTACGGTGAGTGACCCAGACCACGCCGTTGCCGCATCCAGGCGCCGATCTTCGGCGGCCTGCTACGTCTGCGGCCCGTGCTACCGCCAGAGGGAGTGCACCTCAGGGGCACTTCGTGGGCGCGGACACCACGCCGCAGCATTTAGGCTGCCGATGGCCGAAATCTATCCACCGCTGACACAGCGTGACCTGACCCTGAGTATCGCGTCAGAACTGGGCACGGCTGGGTTCGAGGAAGCCCACGAGATCGGACGTGGCGGCTTCAGCGTCATCTACCGCTGCCGGCATCGTTCCCTCGATCACACCGTCGCCGTCAAGATCCTCACCTCACGATCCGGACCCGAGAACCTCAAACGATTTCTCCGCGAACAGCGCGCAACGGCGCAATGGCGCAACGGCGCAACGGCGGGACTGTCCGGGCACCCAAACCTCGTCACGTCCTCCGGGTCGGCGCCACCCCTACGGTCGGCCCGACATCATGACGGAGTATCACCCCATGGCTCGCTGGAGGCGCGGACCGCCTGTGCGGCCCGCTCGAGTGGGGCGAAGCGCTCCGCCTCGGGGTCAATGTGGCCGACGCGCTCGAGACCGCGCATCGGATCGGCACCCTCTAACGCGATGTAAAGCCGGCAAACATCCTGCTCACCGACTACGACGAGCTGCTGTCCGATTTCGGCATCGCCCGCATCGTCGGCGGTTTCGAGACAACCACGGGCACTGTCACCGGATCACCGGCGTTCACCGCCCCCGAGGGGGTCAAGGACCAAACACCTACGCCGGCGTCGGACGTCTCCAACCTCGCCGCCACGCTCTTCTGCGCAGTGACCGGCACGCCGCCATCGAACGGGCCATGACGGGAATCCCCGGTGATCGTCCCGCCTCTGCCGCTGAACTCGGCACGATCTTCAACAGGCCGCGCGCCGAAGCAGCCTGAGCGTTGACGAGATGGAAATCGAACGCGCGGTACACGGCGGCAATGATGAAAGGTCCGCCGATGCCCACGGCTGATAGAGGAACCACCGCAATGTCAGCGCCAGCGCGAATAGTCTGCCGGACGCTTTTCCATGAACGCGTCGCGTCCCTCGTCGACGGATTCGGCGGGCACGCCCATAGCGATCATGTCGAGGCCGTTGACCATCGTGTCGTAGGAGTGGTTCCACCAGACATTGCTTCCGGCCTTGGCGATCTGGAGCGCCTGGGGGTGCAGCGCGAGCAGCCGCTGGGCCCATTCGCGTGTGGTCGATTTCAGATCAACGTCGTCGACGACCTCATTGACCCATCCCCACTCGAACGCCTGCTGAGCTGAAACCTTCTCGCTGAAGAAGACGATCTGCTTTGCCCTCTTCTCGCCGATCTGCAACGGAAGCACATTGGTTCCACCGAGGACGGGGCAAGCCCCAATCATCGTGCCGGCCTGTCCAAGGCGGGCGCTGCGGGCAGCGATGGCAAGGTCTGCGGCGATGACCAGCTCATTGCCGCCGCCCACGGCGATCCCGTTGACCATCGCGATGACGGGCTTTCGACAAGAGCGAATCGAGGTCATCGCCCGAAGGGCGTACACCCCCGTGTCGACCAGCCCCTTCTTCGTGAACTCCCGCACGTCACCACCGGCCGAGAACGCCCGGCCGTTGCCAGTCAGTACGACGACACCAACGTCTGGGTTGACCGAAACGCCGTCGAGCAGGTCGGCGAGACGATGAAATTGGGCGGGGCCGAACGCGTTCAACGTCTCCGGCCGGTTGAACGTGATCCAGGCGATCCGGTCCTCGATCGAAAGGAGGATGTCCTCCTCGGATCCGTGATATCCATTCAGTGACATACGTGATTCCTCTTCTGATTCGGGTGTTCGGCGAGCCCGAGTCGTGGGCATCGCCGTGGACGGGTTTGCGGGCACGGGCGTTAGTTCCACCACAGCTTTCGGTCGAAAACCGCCTGGGCGAGCAGATTCTTCTGGATCTGACTCGTTCCCTCGACGATGGTCAGCTGTTTCGCGTCGCGGTAGTACATCTCCACCGGGTGGTCCTTCATGTATCCGGCGGCGCCTAGGAGCTGTACTGCAGTGCCGGAGACCTTGACTGCGGTCTCCGTTGCCACCAGCTTGGCCATCGACAACAGGGGAACCGCGGCCTTGTCGAAGGTGCCTTCGTCAACCATGCTGGCCGCGCGGTAAGTCAACAGTCGAGCTGCCTCGATCTCGGCGGCGTGCTCGGCAACCATCCACCCGAGTCCCTGTTGACTGGTCAGCGGTGCACCGAACGCCTGACGTGTGTGCATGTAGTCGACTGCGTACATCAGAGCGCCCTCGGCGAGCCCCAGTCCACGCGCTGCGACGATGGGCCGCATCGAATTCAGTGACAGCATGGCCAGTTTGAACGCCTGGTCGGCTTCTCCTACGAGTGCGACGGCTGGTACGCGGACGCCGTCAAGGAGGAGTTCTCCGGTGTTGACGCCGCGGACGCCCAGCTTGTCATCGACGCGGGCCACGGAAACACCGGAGAGGTTGCGGTCGACGATGAAGCAGCTGAACCCGTCCTTCCCGGTGCGCGCGAAGATGGTGTAGAAATCCGCCTGCTCGAGCCCGGACATCCAGCATTTTGCGCCGGTGATTACCCAGTCCGTGCCGTCGCGGACGGCGCGGGTCCGCATGCCCTTCAGGTCCGATCCGGCCTGCGGTTCGGACAGGCCGAAGGACGCGCGCCTGGCGCCGGAAGCCATGTCGGCAACGTAGCTTGTCTTCTGCTCCTCTGAACCCCCGATAAGAATAGGCAGGGCCGGCAGGCGGGTCAGCAGGAGCATCAGCGCGACGGTGTTGGAGTATTTCGCGACCTCCTCGATGGCAATCGTGAGGCCCAATGTCCCGGCACCGGAACCACCGTATTCGGTGGGTGTCGCCAGGCCGAGCAGGTCCGCTGCGAGGAGAGCCTTGAAGATGTCGTCCGGATACTCGTTCTGGCGGTCGATCTCCATAGCGCGCGGCTTGACCACCGTCTGCGCGAATCGCCTGACGGATCGCTGTAGCTCGACGTGATCGTCGGGTAGGGCGGCATACATGAGTTCTCTCCAGGTTCGTTGAAGGGTTTTGCAGATCAGGCCGGAAGGCCCCATTGGGCGAAGCACATGCCGACCCCGTAGCCGGATTCGGTGCGATACGCCGGCACGTAGTCGATGATCTCCGCCGGGACCTGTGCGCAGGCGTCGGCGATGATCCAGTCGGTGATCTCCGCCGTCCCGTTGAGACGCAGCGGAAGACCATGCTTCTCGTGGGCGAGACGTAGTTCGTCATCCCCGATTGCGTGCCATGACTCGAGGTCGCGCGATTGCAAGGCAGCCAGCACCCGCGAGTCCAACTCCTCATCCAGCACGAGATGACTCAGGCCCCCCGACGCCAGCACCGCGACCCTCGCTTGAGAGGGGACCGCGTTGATCGCCTCGCGCAGTTCTTGGCCGAACGCCACGCACCGGCGCACCCCTGGCACATTCGGCAGATTCCACACATTGGTCACGACCGGCAGCAGCGCAAGCTCGGAGTCCATGAGATCGAGGAACCTCAGCGGCCACGTGATCGCATGGCCGACACCGTAGTCGTCCGAGGTCTCCGATGTGTGAGCGACATCGAACCCGTTGTCGCACAGATGGTTCAGGATTCCGAGGCCGAGGTCGCGGGCAATCGGCATGGAGACCCGGAATAGGTCGGGTCCCTCGTCCCGCCGGTTGGCGGCGCTGGCATCGAGATGGTCCGCCAAGAACATCTCGAACACCGGGGCGGACCGCGGCCCAAAGTTTTCGCCCTGGTCGCTGCCGACGATCAGGAGCACATCCGGCTCGACCGCCAGAATGGAGGCACGCAATCGCGTCATCGCACTGTCGAAGCGTGTCTGGTGCTCGTCCCAGGAGTCGCGCACGTGTCCGCGCAGATGCGCGAGGGATGGACGCGGGATGCGCGGCTCGAGCGCCGGCCAGTCAGAGACTGGTGCGATCAACGCGGGGCTGTGTGAGGTCCCGAAAACACCTACAAGATTTGCCATTTGCCTTCATTCTCCAAGTTCGATGATGCGGTTTCGCTGTCGGCCGAGACCCGTGATCTCGCTCTCCAACACGGATCCGGGGCGCAGCCACTCTTGGGGAGTCCTGGCCAACCCGACGCCGGCCGGCGTTCCGGTGCTGATGACATCCCCGGGCTCCAACGTCAAGGTTCGGCTCAGATCCGAAATCAACGCGGCGACGTCGTGAATCATCAGGTTGGTTCGGGACCGTTGCTTCTCGACGCCGTCGACCCAGCACCTCAGCTCAAGATCCTGAGGATCCGGGATCTCGTCGCGAGTGACGACGAACGGTCCAAGCGGTGACGAACCTTCGATGCTCTTGCCCTTCCACCATTGGTTTCTGGAGAGCTGCACATCCCTGGCACTGACGTCGTTGAGCACCGCATATCCGAAAACGTGCTCGAGGGCGTCCACAGACCGGATACCGCGACCACCCCGCCCGATGATCACTGCCAACTCGACTTCCCAGTCCAGTTGTGTGCTGATTCGGTCGTCGGACGCAATATCGTCGAAGGGCCCGCAGATGCTGCGCACGTCCTTGGTGAAATACACCGGCACATCGGGCACCTCGATCTCACCCACAGCTCGCTCCGACTCCTCGATGTGCTCGCGATAGTTGACGCCGACGCAGATGACATTTCGGGGAAGGCGGCCCATGGGCGCGACGAGCTCGAGATCGCCGACCTTCCCGACGACGTGGTCCGATCCGTTTTGTTCACAGATTTGTCTGAGACGCTCGATCCCATTGATGCCGAGTTCGACCCATCCCGACATGGTCAGGGGCAGATCATCGGTATGCGATCCGGACAGTCGGGTGATGTCGATGACTGAATCGTCAGCATCGACTACGCCGACGTGTGTCAGTCCGTCGGACAGGAAGGAACACAGACGCATGATTATGCCTCTCGGTCGGGATGTCGAATGGGACGGTCTAGTGCGGCGAGGGCACTCGATGGACGCCGAGTTTGCGTAGCTGCTCACGCAATTCGGGAGAGAGCCCCTGCCACCCGCCGGCGGCAATGTCCTTCAGCAGCGCGGCCTCACGTTCGACCCTGGCCCGGGCTCGCCCCAGGACCTCTTCGGCCGACGCGAGGGGAACGACGACCACTCCGTCGTCATCAGCGACGACGACATCACCTGGCCGCACCGTGGTGCCGCCTGCGACGACCGGAGTATTCACCCAGCCAGGGCCGCCCTTGGTGGTTCCTGACGCAGAGACCGTTTTCGCCCAGACCGGTAGAGAGAGCCGGCGCAACTCGCGGACATCCCGCACGCCTGCGTCCACGACGAGACCTGCGGCACCGCGCGCGATGAGGATGCTGGTGATGATCTCGCCCACCATTCCGGACGTCGACGGCGCCAGGTTGGCGACGACCAGAACGTCACCCTCCTGACACAGGTCCAAGGCGGCCAGCAGCATCAGATTATCTCCGGGCTGGTTCAGACAGGTGACGGCCGGGCCGGCGGCGCGGGAACCCTCGACGAGTGGCTTGATCGAGTGGTCCATGAGTCCGCTACGACCTTGCGACTCGTGTACGGTCGCGACGCCGAGCTCGGCGAACGCTGCCGCGAGAGATCCTGCGCGACGGTCGACGTAGTCGACAATGGACGGGCTGATGAGATGGTTGGTCATCGGAACAGATCCCCGGCTGCGGGCAGGAAGCTCTCGAACGCCTCTGCGTGAGTGACCTTTCGGTCCAACAAGAGCCCGGCCATGATTGCCCGGTAGCGGGCCCGCTGGTCGTAGACCTCGATCATGAACTGCTGGACCTGCGAACACTGCATCATCTCGAGCTTCTGGTCGGCGACGTCGCTGATATCGATGTACGTATCCGGCTTGAAATCGCAAAACTCGGGGAACTCCGGTTCGTAGCCGTGGATCTGGCGCGCGACGAATCGCTTCGCTTCCGGAAGTCGCCCGTGCGCGCGAGCCCAGATTGCTGCGTCCTCCACGAGTCGCGCGGTGGCCACATGATCCGGGTTGTTGGGGTCCGTGCGGCCGTGGGTGAGCACGATGTCCGGTCGCAGCTCTCGCAGCAGCCGAACCATCTCGAGCCGACGGTCATCATTGATGACCATCGGGTAGTCACCCCAGTCATAGGTCCGCAGCTCGACCCCGGCAACAGCGGCAGCCATCTGTGCCTCCCCCAGTCGAATCTCTCGCACGCGATCTGCCGTCTGGTCTGCCTCAGCCCACGCCGAGGCAGACTCGCCTCGCTCCCCCATCGACAGGCAGACGACGGTCACGTCGGCGCCCGCCTTGACGTAGTTGAGAATTGTCCCGCCGGTGCGCCACACCCAGTCCATGCCGTGCGCGCTGACGACTGTCACTTTGGTCATCGTGTATCTCTTTTCTTGTGGTCGGTTGCGATTTGGTGTCGCAGTTACGGGTTGGAACCGGTATTGGGCATCGCGCGCACGTAACTGCCATCCGCGGGCACGGGGCCGATACTTTTTGCGCCGCCCGGCGAACCGATTGGTTTATCGCGTCCTGGCAGTACGGATTGGAAGAACTCGACGGAGTCCACGATGAACGGTTCGAAGTCCTCGTCCTCGTCCCGGTCTGAGGCAATTGCCTCGACCGGGCAGGCCGGCTCGCACGCCCCGCAATCGATGCATTCATTTGCGTTGATGTACAGCTTGCGGCCGCCTTCGTAAATGCAGTCGACAGGACATTCCTGCAGGCAGGAGCGGTCCATGATGTCCACGCACGGCGCTCCGATGATGAAGGTCACTGCGTAACTCCTTGGCCTTGTGAGTTCGCGCCGGTGGCGAGTCGAGCCGCAAGGTGCCGGCCGGCACCGTAGCCGAACGCCAGTGCCGGACCGATAGTCGCGCCTGCTGCCCAATAGCCATCGTTGGACGGCGATGCGGCGCAGTTGCCCACGGCGTAGAGACCGTCCACCGGGACGCCGTCCAGGCCAAGCACTTGGCCGGCGCTTGTAGTGCGCGGGCCGCCCTTGGTATCGAGCGTCCCGAGCCCTATCAGCACCGCAAAGAAAGGCCCTTCCGCGCTGAGCGGCGCCATCACCGGGTTCGGGCCGCCCCCTGCGCGCGGCTGACCGGTGAAGAACACCTCGATCGGTTCGGCACCACGTCCATGGTCGGTGTCGATTCCCATTGCTGCCAGGTCATTGAACCGGTCGATGGTGACGGCCAGATTTGCCGTGAAATCTCTGCTCAACCGGGCACCGCCGGTGGCCGGTTGCAGCGACAGCAGTCGATCGACGAGGTTCGCCGACAATCCCTCCCAGCTGTCGCCCGACACGAGATGCGTCGCGGACTCGCCGGGCAGCACAAGCGGGTAGGCGAACTGCTCCATCGAGAACAGTTGCTGCGTCCGCTCGTCGAAGAGCAGCACCAGTAGATCTGGTGCACCCGGTCCGATGTGGATCTTTGCCCGGTCGCTGTAAAACAGCTTCTCGTTGACGACGCGGCGCCCGGCAAGATCCACGATTAGCGATGAATCACCTGGGGCAACCCACATCCCTGCGCGTGTTTCAGTTGTGCCCCCAAGGGTTTGTTCGATGGCGACCTCGTCCCACCAGGCGCAGTCCATGTTGTGGAGCGGGATGTCAAGTGCCTCCAGGGCAGGTAGCGCGTCGCCTGTGTTCTCACCGGCAGCGCAGCCGCCCCAGACCCGTGCGGGCAGGTGCCGCGATCGACGCTCCGCGTCATGCGTGAAGCCACCGACGGCGAGAACTACGCCGAGCCTCGCCCGGGCCCGCACGTCCCGTGCGCTGTCCAGATCGCGGACGACCGCACCAACAACCTGACCGTCCTCGAGTATCAGATCGGTGAACGCGTGTCCGGTCACGATCTGGACACCGAGGCGCCTAGCGGCAGCGGCCAGCTGAGCAATGAGATCGCCGCCGCTGGCCGGGCGATTCTGCTCATCCGCGGGGCACAAGGCACGGCCGTACACGCCGCCTTGTTCGGGCAGGTTCATGTGATAGTCGGGGAACCGCAGTGCCGTTTCGATGGTCGAGCGGAGCGCACCAGTGGTGTCCAGGAACTCGACGGCCTCGGCGGCGAGGTCGTAGTAGGCGACGATGTGGTCGTGCTCCCAGGCTGTCAGTCCCAGCAGGGCGTCTTCGGCGGAGTAACGGTCGGGGGCGCTCACCCGTGCCATGTAGCCGACGGCCCCTTCCCGCGGGTCTTCGACTCCGTGCTCGCGCATGAGGTGGTTGTTGGGAATCCAATACACGCCGCCGGATTTCGCGGTGGTGCCTCCGACGGCCCCGGCCTTCTCGAAGAGAACTACCGTGCAGCCGGCTTCGGCCGCCGTGACTGCGGCTGCGAGACCTGCAGCGCCGGAACCGAACACCGCAACGTCAACCACCGTTTCGGATAGGTCGCCGATCGCGCCAATGGCGCTGCACGCGTCAGTGCTCATGTTGAAGCCTCCGCAGTGTCTCCAATGGACGCGTCCAACTGAACCTCGCGGGCCTCGAAGAGCCAGCCTTCCTCAGTCCGCACCAGGCGGTCCGAATAGCGCCCCGTGGCCAGGAGCGTCGGCCGTTCATGGCTCTCATACCTGCGGAACATCAGCAGGTTGCACCGTTGCTCCGCGCAATCGCCGTTCACGGTCACCGCTGGATCGAGCGTCATGTGCAGGATGCCCCAACCTCTGGACCGGCAGAAATCTGAAAGCTGTTCACGGCCGGTGAAGGTCACGCCCTGCCCGACGATCTCCAACCGGCCCGACTCCAGGAAGGTGCCGGCCCAGCCGACGGCATCGGACTGGTCGAAGCACCGGTTGTAGGTCGCGGTCAGCTCGCGGATGGCTTGCCAGTCCTTGAACGCGATACCAGCCGAGCTAGACATATCGGGCCTCGGTGGACGCGGCACCGCGCCAGTCATCGGTCTGCTCGAGGGTCATCGCGACGCCAGCGGATCCGGGCCTGGCGAGGGGATCGTCTTG
The DNA here is from genome assembly GCF_002245895.1 of Rhodococcus sp. OK302. Classification (NCBI taxonomy): domain Bacteria; kingdom Bacillati; phylum Actinomycetota; class Actinomycetes; order Mycobacteriales; family Nocardiaceae; genus Rhodococcus; species Rhodococcus sp. OK302. The sequence continues at coordinate 704,733 of NZ_NPJZ01000002.1, read as the reverse complement.
GCCGAAGACCTCGCCGTCCTGTGTGTGGGAGCGAACGGAATTCAGCAACAGGCGGCGTGTTTTGACCACCGCAATGTCGCTGGTGCCCAACTTCTCCCGAGATCGGTCAACGATCGAACCCTGGCTCTCCTGGATCGCGACATCCTCGAGGACCAAGTTGTTGAAGCCCGAGAAGTGTCCGTCAGACATGAGGGCACGGTCCTGACCCCAGTTGTCCTTGCCTCGCGTTAGGGCGGCGAAGTCATCCGGCGCAACCGTCAGATCGTGATACCAGAAGTGCGTGTCGGTGTCCTCGGTGAGCGGATGGTCATCGTTCCACCGAATGAACCACTGGCGGGAATGCTCATCATCGATCGGTGTCCCTATGATCGCGATCCGGTCTTCGTCGCCGGTCGGGATGTAGGCCGTCCACGGCATGACGAACTCGGTTACCCGCACGTGCATTCGGTCCGCATCGGCGTGCCTGATCGCAGCGAAACGAATGCCGTATCCGGTTTCATCCGATTCGTAACGCGGCGCAGAGTCTTCCGCCGTCTCACCCAGACTTCCGCTGCTCTGGCCCAACCACGACTGGTGGAGGATCGACACGTGCGAGGAGTCCAGCGTTCCCTCCACCGCCTGCAGCCAGTTGCAGTGAGTTTCGGCCGCCAACGATCGGACATGAGCGGCCGGGACGTCAGCGAACGGAAACCGGGGGAAGGGCGGTGGTTCGTCATGCAAGCCCAGATACACCCAGACCACCCCGCCGGCTTCCCTGGATGGGAAGTACCGCACGCTGATCTTCTGGGCCATGTCCTCGAGACGCTCCGCGGGCTCGGACGGCACCTCCACAACGGTGCCGGACACGTCGATCTTCCAGCCGTGGTAGATGCACCGCAGAGCGCAGTCCTCATTCCTTGCAAGTGCCAGCGAGGCACCTCGGTGCGGACACGCTTCGTCCAAAAAGCCCACGTTTCCGTCCGTGGCCCGGAAAGCCACGAAGTTCTCTCCGAACAGCCGAACCTTCACGGGAGCGCCATCGGCGATCAGCCGCTCCGAGCGCACGGCGGGCGTCCAGTACTCGCGGAGATACGCGCCCATCGGCGCCGGTCCCTCTACTCGGGTCAGAAGTTCATTATCTTCATGCGACAGCATGCGGATCCTCCACTCGTCCACGCCGCAATCGGCGGGCTCAATCAGTCACGGGGTCAAGCTCTTTCAGGTAGAGCGACCTTCACCCTCAGGGGGGACTGAACTGTTATCCTGTCGATTGGAAGGATAACGTGGCATCGGGACCGAAATCAAGACTTATGTCACATCGAGATTTATTCGTTTCGCACACCACTCCCGCCGGAGGCGGGTCCATTCACACACAAGGGGTAGCAATGCAGATTTCCGGAGCAGTTGCCGTGGTCACGGGTGCCGCAGCAGGCTTGGGTCAGGCCACCGCACAGATGCTGTCGCAGCGTGGCGCTCGTGTTGCGGCAGTGGACTTGGCAGCGCCGCCGGGAACGCCGAGCACGACATGGCTTCCACTCGCCGCGAATATCAGCTCGGCCGCGGATGTCGACTCAGCGTTCGACGCGACAGTCCGCAGCTTCGGCAGAGTGGACATCGTCGTGCATTGCGCAGGCATTGCCGGCGGATTCCGCCTGATCGGCAAGGATGGGCCGGTCGACCCCGATCGGTTCCGAGCCGTGATCGATGTGAATCTGCTGGGCACGTTCCATGTCTTGCGCGCGGCGGCATGGCAAATGAGCATGAATCAGAGGCCCAATGGCGGTGAGAGCGGCGTAATCGTCACGACTGCGAGCATTGCTGCTTACGAGGGTCAGCAGGGTCAGCTGGCCTACGCAGCTTCCAAGGCTGGTGTCATCGGCATGACATTGCCGGCGGCGAGAGAACTAGCTAAGTACGGGATCCGCTGCGCCACAATCGCACCCGGAGCATTCGAGACTACGCTGACGACGGATCTGCCGGATGCGCTGCAACAGCAACTGACCTCGTCGGTTGCCTACCCGCCGCGCCTGGGCAAGCCGGCAGAGTTCGCGGAACTGGCGTGCGCAATCATCACTAACGAGATGCTCAATGGAGAGGTCATCCGCCTCGACGCCGGCGCTCGGCTGTCAAAGCGCTGACTTGCAGCACGCGGGGGGGAGAGGGCGTCAGTTCGCCGCCCGCCCCTTTGCTCCGCCGGAACCCCTTGGCCGAGTGCGTAGTCCGTCGAAGGCCATATCGATAATCTTGTCCACCAGCGGCCGCAGCGGCCCGTGCTCTTCCTCGTTGTACCAGAACGCGCACCAACTCATGCTGCCCATGAGTCCGTTCACGACGAGCTCCGGATCGACCTTTCGGAAGATGCGCTTGTGTGAGCATTGAGCAACGGCATCTTCGAAGGTTCGCTGGTACTGGCGGACAATTGCCGGCTGGTGAGGATCATTAGGCGAGGACGGCGATGTCCACAGTTGCATGAAGCCTACGAGCACGGGGGACGACACGCGCAGGGCGCAATGCTCGGCATGAAAATAGAGAAGCTCCCGGAACCGCTCGTCCGCCGTAAGGTCGCTACGCTCCGCGATCTTGGCCAACTCCTGCTCCGCCACGTCAGTGAACCGCGCCTGGATCAGCTCGACCAGCTCATCCTTGGAGGAGAAGTATGTACTGAGGCTGCCCTTTTTTATTCCTACCGCGTCGGCAATGTCCTGCAGACTCGTTCCGTCGATGCCCTTCCGACGGATCAGTTCGATGGCCGCGTCGAGAACGTTGGCATGCCGTTCGGCAGAGCGCTTGGGTGGCACGGGATTCCCTCCGACGGATAGGCGTAGCCCCACGATCAACCCAGCGGCGCGCTGCCGCCCACTGGGCCACGCAAAGCGGGAACTATTACCCTACCGAACGTCTGGATGGCGTCGAGCACCGCATCGTGCGGCATAAAGGGATGGTAGAGCCGGAAACAGAGGTGCGAGTCAGCTCGGCCGGCAAATCTCTGCTCATAGGAACTCAGGGCAGCCGTCACCTCGTCCGGTGTTCCGATGAGGTTGTACTGCCGCACGGCCTCCTCCGATGAGAGGTTGGCGTCAGGCTCGACGGGGTTGCCCGCTTCCTCGGCCGCCCACCGAGCGTGCACGTCCATCGTGTAGGTCATCCCTCGCCCTGCGAGCTTCCAGCCCAGCTCCGGATCGTCGGCAATGAAACCCGATCGCAGCTGTCCGAAGGAGAAGGACGTCCGCCGCTCGTTCGGCGCCGAATCGAGCACCTTGGAGAAACTCGACATGGCCGAGTCGAACGGAGCAGAAACCCCGAAGTAACCGTCGCCCAGGCGCCCGGCACGCGCCAGCGCCCGCGGCCCCGTGCCCCCGAGCCAGATCGGCGGACCGCCAGGGGTGTACGGCTCCGGCCTGACGACAGCGGTGTCGATCTGGTGCACCCGCCCGTCGAATCCGAAGCGCTCGCCCTGCCAGGCCTTTCGGAGGATCTGGACGGTTTCCTCCAGCGCTCTACCCCGGGTGGCCATCTCGGCACCGAACGCCCGGAACTCGCTGCGCCGCCACCCCGTTCCCATACCCAGAATGAATCTCCCACCCGACATCTGGTCGAGAACAGCCACGTCCTCGGCCAGTCGGAGGGGGTTGTGAAATGGAGCCAGCAAGACTGCGGTCCCCACCACCAGCCGTTTCGTCGAGGCAAGGATCGCCGCCGCGATCGGCAGCATCGACGGCAGGTAGCCATCGGCCGCCCCGTGATGCTCGCTCAACCACACGGAGTCCAGACCAACGTCTTCGGCGAGTTTCGCCTGCTCGATGATCCGGGCGTACTCATCATGAAAGCTGATGTCCTCGCCCGACGGCACCTGCCCGGTGTACAGACCAAGTCCATATCGCATTGCTCTCTTACCTCCGCTGTTCGAATATCACTGCCACACAGTTCATTTTGTTGGGGGCAGGTTGACCCAGCCGCCGCCGTGAACCACAATTTCCGCACCGCTCACGTAGGAGGCGTCATCCGAGCAGAGGAACCCGACGACGGCGGCAACTTCTTCGGGTTCTCCACCGCGGCGTGACGCAATTGACGCGATGTTGGCCTCGAGCACGTCCGGATCGACGTCACTGACGATGTCCGTGAGGATCGTTCCCGGCAGCACCGCGTTGGATGTGATGTTGCGCCGCGAGACCTCGAACGCCAAGCTCTTCGACATAGCCAGCAACGCGGCCTTCGAGGCGCCATATCCACTGTCACCCGGGCCGCCGGTCGCTCCCAGTACCGAACTGATGAAGACCACACGACCCCAGCTGGCGTCGTACATGTATGGCAAGGCGGCCCGAGTCACCGACCAGGTGCCGCGGATGTTGGTGGACAGCATCTGGTCAAACTCTTCCAGGCTCTGTTTGATCATCGCCCGAGAGCGCTGGACCCCAGCGTTGTTGACCACGACCAGCGGCGGCCCCAGCCGACGGTCGGTTTCGCGGACGAGCTCCTCCCCCGCTCCCTCCACCGAGATATCCGCCTGAATCGCGACCGCCGTGCCGCCATTCGCAATAATCTGCTTCACGACCGCATCGGCGTCGGACTTCGACCTGGCGAAATTCACCGCGACGCTGTAACCCTGTGCTGCAAGGCGTAACGCGGATGCGGCACCGATTCCGCGCGAGGCGCCGGTGACAAGTGCGACCCCTTCCTTCCCATTGTTCGATCTGGTCATGACACATCCCTTTCGTGAGCTGCCCAGTGCGGGCGACGCAGAGCCAATTTGTCGATCTTGCCTGGCCCGGTACGGGGCAGCTGCGCATGAAATTCATACGAGCGCGGTGTCTTGTAGCCGGCAATCAGATCGCGACAGTGCCGATCGAGGTCTGCCTCGGTCATGTCTGCTTCCCCGCGCAACACGACGGCGGCGTGTACTTGCTCGCCCCAGTGCGCTGACGGAACGGCGAAGACAGAGGCCTCGACGACGTCGAGGTGCTTGGTGAGCGCGGCCTCCACCTCAGCTGCGTAGACATTTTCTCCGCCACTGATGATGGCCTCCCCCGCCCGCCCCACGATGTAGAGGTAGAAGCTCTCGTCGCGATACGCCAAGTCGCCGGACCAGTACCAGCCGTCACGGAATCTTTGACGGGTGACCTCGGGCTGCCGCCAGTAACCGACGGCGAAGTTTGGTCCGCGGCCGACGATTTCGCCGATCTCGCCGATCTCACAGTCCGTGCCGTCGGGTCGAACCACCCGCACCTCGACTCCGATGACCGGTCGGCCGGCGGAGCGGAGAACCTCACTGCCCAGCAGACGGTCTTCATTCGGTAGGAAGCTCAGAATCGGGCCTGCCTCGGTCATGCCATACGACTGAGTGAATGAGCAGCCGAGTCGGGCGATGGCCCGATCTAGGAGCGTCGGCGAGATGGGTGCACCCCCGTGCACCACGAGCCGCAGTGCCGAGAGGTCGGGTTCTATGTCCATCTGGTCGAGATACTCGAGCAACAGGGTGAGCATGGTCGGGACCAGAAATGTGCAGGTGACCCGTTCGGTCTCGATGGCGTCGACCACGGACTTCGGATCGAAACGCGGAATCACCACGTGCCGTCCTCCCGCCCAGGTGATCGGGTAGGTCGACATCCCGTCGCCGAGATGAAACATCGGCGAGCAGTGCAGATAGACGTCGTCGGCCGCGTACCCCAGTCCCGCGATCATATGCAGCGCGTTCGCGGCGAGGTTGCCGTGGGTGAGCATGGCGCCCTTGGCTCGTCCGGTTGTGCCGCCGGTGTAGAAAATCGCTGCCAGATCGGTCGAGCTCACCTCCGCATCGCGACCCGCGACGGTTGCCTCGGCCGGTTCGGCGAGCAATTGTCCGAAGGTGACCACACCGGTACCGACGGACCGGGTGAGTGCTTCCGCGCGCTGCTGTTGCACCTCGTCCGCGACCAGGATCGCCGGTTCGCAGTCCTGCACCAACTGCAGCAGTTCCGCATCCGCGAGCCGCGCATTCAGTGGGACCAGGACGTAGCCAGCTGCTGGCACCCCGAAATAGGCGGCAAGATACTCAGCACTGTTGGCCCCGAGGATCGCGATCCTGTCCCCTCGCGCAGCCCCGCGCCGAGCCAATCCCGACGCCAAGCGATCGCACCAGGACAGCAGCTCGGGGTAGCTGACCCTGGTATTGCCATCGACCACCGAGACCGACTCGCCATGCAGCCCGGCGGCTCGGCGCAACGACCACATCAGGTTGGGGGCAACCGTGACAGCGGTGCCCGCATGAGGCGTATCGGACAGCGACCACCTCACCGTCGGGGCCACCGTCAGACCGGTGCCGATATTGATTGCGGGCATGGGATCTCCTTCGGGTCCGGTCATCGCGAGTACGTGAAGAAGCCGCGTCCGGTCTTTTCTCCGAGGAGCCCGGACTCGACCATGCGAAGCAGCAGCGGAGGAGGAGCAAACTGGGGGTCCCTGAACTCCTCGTACATCGAGTTCGAGGCCGCGAGCAGGATGTCGAGGCCGACGAAGTCCGCGAGCGACAGGGGACCGATGGGATGGGCGCAGCCCTCGACCATGCCCCGGTCGATGTCCACCGCGGAGGCGAAACCCGCCTCCAGCATCCGCACGGCGGACAGCAGGTACGGCGTGAGCAGCGCGTTCACCACGAACCCGGCTCTGTCCTGAGAACGGATTACGAGCTTCTGTAGGTCCTCACGCGCGAATCGCTCGATTCGGTCGATCGTCGCGGCGTCCGTATGCAGCGTCGGCACGAGCTCGACGAGCCGCAGAGCAGGCACCGGGTTGAAAAAGTGCAGGCCGACAACACGTTCAGGGCGCGTGGTCGCCGCGGCCAACTTGGTGATCGAGATGGATGAAGTATTGGAGGCAAGAACGGCAGTGGGGCTGGCCACCGCCTTGTCGAGCGCGGCGAACAATTCGGACTTCACCGCCTCGTCCTCGACAATGGCCTCGATGACCAGCTCGCGGTCACCCAGCTCGTCGAGCCTGTCCGTGAAGCTGAGCCGGGCTAGCGCACCTGCGCAGTCGGCGTCGGTGATCTTGCCTGCTGCCACTGCGCGGCGGAGCGAGCTCGCGGTCCTCACCCGTGCCGCCTCCGCCCTGACGAGGTCTGCCTCGCAGACGATGACGTCGGCCCCCGCGAGCGCGCAGACGCGCGCGATGCCTGTTCCCATGAGGCCACCACCCACGACTCCTACCTGATTGATGATCAATTTTTTCTCCTTAGTTGGTTCCTACAAATATGTGATGCACCTGAGTCCGTGACCTACGTGTGCTGCTGACCCACCAGCCAGGTATCGCTTCCCGCGATGACCGTAGACAGGTCGGGTGCGCAGCCGTGCGCCCGTGCCTCGGCAATCTGTTCGTTGACCAGATCGTCATAGGTGGGGCGGGCGACATCACGGAAGACGCCGAGCGGAGTGACTCCGTCCGGTCGGTCGCCGAGACGCGAGAGCATGAAGGCCAGCGACGAATCTTGTTCGTGGACATCGTGAACCAACACGGAAGCTGATTCCACGCCGTCGAGCGTCACGATCTCCAGGCCGCCTCGCGGGTTGACTAGTAGGCCCTTTCTCGTCGTCGTCCCGAAGATCATCGGTTCGCCGTGTTCCAATCGGACGGTGGCGTCCCCCCTGGTGTCGGGATCCTTCAGCAGGTCGAAGGCGCCGTCATTGAAGATGTTGCAGTTCTGCAGGATCTCGACCAGGGCTGTTCCACGGTGCTGTGCGGCGGCCCGGAGCACACTAGTGAGGTGTTGTCGGTCAGAGTCGATCGTCCGTGCGACGAAGGTCGCCTCCGCGCCCAACGCGAGCGAGATTGGGTTCAGCGGTCGGTCGACCGAACCCGTGGGCGTTGACTTGGTGACCTTTCCTGCCTCGCTCGTGGGCGAGTATTGACCTTTGGTCAGACCGTATATCTGGTTGTTGAAGAGCAGGATCTTCAAATTCACGTTCCGCCGAAGTGTGTGGACAAGATGGTTGCCACCAATAGAAAGGGCATCGCCGTCACCGGTGACGACCCACACAGACAGATCCGGACGCGATACTGCCAGTCCCGTGGCGATAGACGGCGCGCGGCCATGGATGGAGTGCATGCCGTAGGTGTTGAGGTAGTGCGGGAATCGCGACGAGCAACCGATCCCCGAGATGAAGACCATGTTTTCGCGGGCAAGTCCGAGCTCGGGCAGCAAGCCTTGAACAGCAGCAAGGATCGCGTAGTCCCCACACCCGGGACACCAACGCGCTTCCTGGTCGGTCTTGAAGTCCCCTGGCGTCAGTGTCGTGGTGGAGGCAGCAACCAAGCTCAGCCCGGACGTCGGGGGCAGGGCGGGTACAGGATTGTCAAACATGTCAGATCAGTTCCTCGATCTGCCCGGCGAGCTCTACCGAAGTGAACGGCAGGCCGCGGACGCGGTTGTATCCGACGGCGTGGACGTCGAAGGAGGCCTTGATCAGCGTGATGAGCTGACCGAGATTGAGCTCGGGGATGAGAACCGTGCGGTACCGGCCCAGGACCTCGGCGGTGTTGGCAGGGAAGGGGTTCAGATGGCGCAGGTGGGCTTGCGCAACGTTTCCTCCGCGTTCGCGAACAGCGCGCACGGCTGAGCCGATCGAACCGTAGGTCGATCCCCAGCCAAGCACGAGAACCTCTGCACGATTACCCGGGTCATCAATCTCCAACGGTTGCATATCCGCTGCGATGCCCGCGATCCTAGCTGCGCGGACCCGCACCATCGTCTCGTGATTGTCCGGGTCAGAGGAGATCGTTCCCCGGCCGTCGAGCTTTTCCAGGCCGCCTATCCGATGTTCGAGGCCGGGCGTCCCCGGTACTGTCCACGGCCTCGCCAGCGTATCCAGATCCCTGAGGTACGGCCAGAACTCGCCGCCGTGGTTCAGCTCGGTAGCGAATCGAACCTGCATGTCAGGGAGGTGATTCAGGTTAGGCAACCGCCAAGGTTCCGAGCCGTTTGCCAGATGGGCATCGGAGAGGATTACGACGGGCGTGCGGTACTTCGTCGCGATCCGCACCGCCTCGACCGCAACATCGAAGCAGTCCGACGGTGAGCGAGGAGCGAGGACCGGGACCGGCGATTCGCCGTTGCGGCCGAACATCGCCTGCATCAGGTCCGCCTGCTCGGTCTTGGTCGGCATCCCCGTCGACGGACCAGCCCTCTGAACATTGCACACCACCAGCGGCAACTCCAGGGCAACCGCCAACCCGAGAGCCTCCGCCTTGAGTGACATACCTGGTCCGCTCGTGGAGGTCACACCGAGATGTCCACCGAACGAGGCTCCGATCGCTGCCGCTATCCCCGCGATCTCGTCCTCCGCCTGAAAGGTACGCACCCCCCGCGCCTTGTGATGGGCAAGTTCATGCAGCAGGTCGGACGCCGGCGTGATGGGATAGGCCCCTAGGAACAACGGAATACCTGCCTGCTCAGTTCCGGCAAGGAGCCCATAACAGAGTGCGAGGTTTCCAGAGACGTTGCGGTAGCGACCCTCCGGCAGGCGGGCGGGACGCACCTCGTACCGAGTTGCGAACATCTCGGTCGTGTCACCAAACGCGTAGCCGGCCCGGAACGCCACAATGTTGGCGTCGGCGATCTCCGCATGTTTGCCGAACCTACGGCGTAAGTACTCGATGGTCGACGAGGTAGGACGGTCGTACATCCAGCACAGCAGGCCGAGCGCGAACATATTCTTCGCTCGTTCGGCGTCCTTGTTGCTGATCGGGAACCCGCGCAGAGCCTCGAGCGTGATCGAGGTCAACGGAACGGCGTGCAACCGATAGCTGTCCAACGAGCCATCTTCGATTGGATTGGACTCGTATCCGACTTTTCTTAGACTTCGTCGCTTGAACTGATCGCTGTCGACAATGATCTCAGCCCCGACCGCAAGGTCCCCTAGATTTGCCTTCAACGCCGCTGGATTCATCGCCACCAGAACATCCGGCTCGTCGCCAGCCGTCTGAACTTCGTGGTCCGCAAAGTGCAACTGGAACGAGGAAACCCCCGCCAGCGTCCCCGCAGGTGCGCGAATCTCAGCCGGTATGTCCCGCCTGGTCGACAGATCATTTCCGAAGAAGGCCGTCTCCCCGGTGAACCTGTCGCCGGCCAGCTGCATGCCATCGCCAGAGTCCCCGGCGAACCGAATAACGACACTCGATAGTTGTTTGGTGCCAATAGAACTGACGCCCATAGGGGTCACCACTCCTCGTTTCCAAGTTGCCAACGACGACGTGCCGCAAAGATGCTCCGGTCATCGGATTCCGCGCGCGAACTGGGGTCGGCTTGTCCGTGAAATCTAATGCCTTCCGATCGGAAGGTCAATAGCCTTCGCCCTTGGTCCATGGTCGACAAATCGACTTCCGTCGGGTCACGGCTTCCGTCGGGTCACGAAGCCTTGACCGGTCACGGCTTCGTGACCGGTCATGACCTGCCTGCCACAATGCGAATTCCCCTGTGCAACAAACATTCCATTGATCCCCGAGGTGATTATTGACGGCATCGGATGCCGATGACTTGGGTCTCACAAGGGTCAGTGACAAGAGGTCCAGATTTCCAACGAATCAGGCGCAAGATCTTCACAGCGCACAGTTACCACCGGCAGCTGCGCCTCAAGAGCCATGGCGCGCAGCGACCGAAGGAGCAGCCGATGACAAAACTCTAGAAGTTCGAACACAAGGCGTCCCGGAGCAGTTCGGTCCGGGGGAACTGGTGGAACCGGCCGAGAAGCAGTGCCTCGACAGCGCCACGGTGAGCGATCACTCCAGCCCTGACGGCGCAACAGCGGCCACCGCATCGTCTCCATCAGTCTGCAGGCAGCACTACTACGACTCTGGCAACTCTGACCCCGCCGGTCCGTCGAGCGCCGCACACCTCCCAGATGTTCTGCCGCGGCGTTGATGGAGACATCCAAAACCCGGAAGGAAGCACAGCATGGTCGCACCACGGAGGTACCCCGACGAGCTGCGTGAACGCGCCACCCGAATGCCCATCGACGCCTGCAAGAACCCCGCAACCAGGACCGGCGCCTACAAGCGCGTCGCTGACCAACTCGGAGTCCATCCGAGGCGCTGCGGATGTGAGTCAAACGCACGGAGGTCGACGAGGGCCTGCGTCCGGGGACCACGAGTGACGACTCATCCCGCCTCGCCAAACTCGAACGCGAAGTCAAAGAGCTACGCCGAGCGAACACGATCTCGAGGCAGGCGTCGGCTTTCTTCGCATCAATGTCATCCTGAAGGTGTCCGGTGGGATTCGCTCGTTTCTTCGCTGCCCCGGCCTCGGTTGGTGGCTTGTCCCGATGTGCGGTCCCACCGGACGTCGGACAGCCGATCGCGTGGCTTGACGCCGGAAAGGCTCGGAGTGAAGCTCTACGACTGCTCCGCAGGGGACTCTCCGATCGCGTTTTTCGTGCCTTGCGCGCCGACCAATCTGACATCGAAAATGCAGCAGAGGCACCGCTTTCCGAAGCCACTTGACATAGAAGCATCGCGGAGTTGGACCGCCCACACAGGTGAAGGTCGAGTTCATCGACCGCCACAAGGGTGAACACGGCGCCGCGCCGATCTGCGATACGTTGGAAAACACCGACGCCGCGATCGCACCGAGCACCTATTACGGCTCCAAGACGCGCCCAGAATCGGCCCGTTCGATACATGACCGGGAGTTGAGCGAGCAGATCGCCACCATCCACGACGACAATTACAGCGTGCACGGCGCCGGAAGGTCTATGCCGAAATGCGCCGCCAAGGTACACCGGTGGCCCAATGCACGGTGAAACGATTAATGAAGAAAGCAGGGTTGAAAAGTGTTGTGCGGAGCAAGAGTCCACGCACCACACGACCGAAAGTGGAAACGGATCGTCCTGCCGATCTGGTCGAGCGCAGGTTCGTCGCCGACGCTCCGAACCAGCCGTGAGTCGCCGACATCACCTGTTGCAGAACGTTCTCCGGCTGGGTCTATGCGGCGTTCGTGATCGATGTCTTTTCCCGTATGGTCGTCGTCTGGCAAGTCGCGACGTCGCTGTATACCGACCGCGCGCTCGACGCATTGGAAATGGCTATCTGGCGGCCTACCCACGCGGGAGCTGACTTGTCGGGCCTGATTCACCATAGCGACCGCGCGCGACATACCTCGCATCGGCCGGCATGCTCGAATTCGGCTACGGCAAACCACGCCACCTCACCGGCGAGAACGCGATCAGTGCAGCCGCATCAGGTGAGAAAGACGCGCCGTTCGGACTCTGGCACATCACCCTTCATCTACCGGGGCCGGTACGCCGAGACCGTGTGCGTAGCGGACTTCGAACGCGCCACCAATGCATTTCCGGCGTCGAGTTATCGGCGGGCAGCTGGCGGCCATTCCCAGTGAGCCGTCCAACGCGGCAAGGAGACCTGAGCCATACCCGCCACCCGAGGGTGATCAAAACGTTACGACAGTCCCGGAATCTCGAGCGAAAACTCCAACGATCTGCTGGACTACTTCCCCAAGGGCACCGACCTGAGCGTGCATTCCCCGCCGCATCTCCTGGCAGTCCAGAACGAACTCAATCATAGACCCGGCAGAATTCTCCAAGACTGCACTCCGACAGAACTATTCGAGTCCCTGCTAACCTCTCAGCCGCACCAAGTGTTTGCAACGATGACTAGAACCCGCCCCGTCGTTGACATTCCCAACTTCGATAGCAACTCCATCGAGGTCAGCGAGCAGGGAAGGGCTCTGCCACGAAGAGATTTTTCGTAGTGTATCGCCACGCTTTCAATATCACGTGGAACGACGAAACATCCGGCAAGTGCCGCGTTTGCCGTCATCCATGGCGAACGCGCCAAGGCATCAAAACTCAGATACCGGGATCCCGACGGCGTCTGCACCAGTCACTCGAAGCCGATTCACCCACCAATAGACCCAACTGCGTGTCGTTTTCGGCGTGACGATGTACGGTAACCGCAGACCGTTCACGGTGCCAGTGGAATTGCACGATGTCCCGAATGACGGTGTCTGCGAGTGGCACGCGGACGACCCTGACGGAAAAGTCGTCGGCTACGTCGAATTCCCTACCCACTACTTCAAATAACGCAGGAGCCTCAGCGATGGCCAAACAGGATGGCCCGAATACTGATCTACATGACAAGTTCAGAATCTTCTGCCATGAGCTGATCCGCGAGCAAATCCGCGCAACATTCGACACCCTGCCCGCAGCGACTGTCCAGGACCTGCCAGAAGCGTTCGAGTTCGATCTCACCGCCGCGATCCTGCGCACACTTCTCGCCACGAGGGCGTTACGCCGGCCGTACGAATTCGGCAGAACGATAGAAACGACCAATAAATCGGTAACAGCCCCACAGTTCCGAATACCGGACAGCGCACCGCATCCGATCTCGGCCGATCTCAGCCGTGGTGAGCGGCAACCGAAACGCAGTATCGGCAACATGGCGCATTTCACCGAACGCACCGACCATCCACCCGTTACGGCGATTATCACGGCGGTTGACGACGCTACCGACGAGGCCAGAGATTTCTTCGCGCCTTCCCGGTAACGAACGTAGGTGCCTCGTGGAAGATATCCCGTTCTCCGAAACACCGAAGCCCGGCCATTGGTCGTAGCCCCCACACATCAAAGAATCCTGAACTCCGAACAGCACTTCGGCAGTTAGTCCACTCGACGACCCGTTCTCGCCGTACAGCGACCTCACGCGGTGCGTAAATGCCGTCAGGCAGTTATCCGGTGCCGAAATCTCCGAACTGCAGCTCCTGTCTCCGGTTCTCCATACACGTGGACAGGCCCCGCCGACCAGGACGGGAGTCACTATCAGCGGGGCCTGACACCCTCGACCGCACTGTCTTTTCAATGCGGAACGCGGGCACGGAGTTTGAAACTACCGCCGCCAATTCCGTTCCGCGACTTACAGACCAGTAGTAATGAAGTCTCCGATCACAGACTTTGGTCAGGGACTCCTCGATCGGCATCCGTGCTGAGCGCACAACATGGATGACCCGCCGTCATTGCGGATCCGATTCAAGTTTTCTCACGGCGCGCGTTCGAGGATCACACGCATTGGTTCTCGAAGACATCCGGGCACCGAACTGCCGATACCTGACTGCCCCTTTATCATTCACACCATCTGATGAATGCGTGCCGACTATAACTTCCGGGGTGCATCGACGTGCACGAAGCGCCCCAGCACCGCCACGGACGGACCGGGCGACGTAATATCTCCCCTGTGTCCCACTTGGGTTGGGCACACGGCCCGCCCGACAGCTGCCATACAGAGGTTGGCGGGCCACCTGATCTGCGCGTTCACCTTTGCCTGCTCGGACGCGCACGGCCCACCGGACAGACACTCACAGCTTGGATTCCAGCGGTCGTCGCAACACTGGTGATTTATTTCGCCGGAAGAAGTAGATCACGTAAACGCTCGGCTGGGGTATCCCAGTCGAGCGTTTTTCGTGGTCGCCCGTTAAGTTCTTGGGCAACGCGTTCGAGATCCTCAGGACCGTGGACGGAGAGGTCTGTGCTCTTCGGAAAGTATTGGCGCAGTAAGCCGTTGGTGTTCTCGTTCGAGCCTCGTTGCCAAGGGCTGGCGGGATCGCAGAAGTAGACGTCCATGCCGGTGGAGATGCTGAAAGATTTGTGGTTGGCCATCTCCACACCTTGATCCCACGTCAACGACCCGCGTAGATGTTCGGGCAATGTCCCCATCGTCGCGATCAGTCCGTCTCGGACTATTTCCGCACTGTGTTCCCCCGGGATGTGGACGAGCATGACGTAGCGGGAGGTGCGTTCGACGAGCGTGGCGATCGCTGACCGGTTGAAGGCGCCGGTGATCAAATCTCCTTCCCAGTGCCCCGGTACGGCCCTGTCTTCGATTTCCGGCGGCCGTTCGGAGATCATGATCATCGGATCCACAAACCTCGGCGTTCGCTTCTGCGTCGATCGATGGGTCTTCCGTCGGGCTCTGCCAGTTCGTAGCGCCGTAGTGATTTCCCGACGCAGCCCGCCGCGTCCCTGCAAATACAGACTCTGATAGATCGTTTCGTGGGCCACCCGCATCTCCTGATCATCGGGAAATTCCTTGATCAGAGTCTTGCTGATTTGTTCCGGAGACCAGCGAACGAGAAGCTTTTCCTGCACATAGCGTCGCAAGGGCTCGGATTCGACGAATCTGCGAGTCTTCGGTCGTGGCCTGCGAGCGACGGTAGCGCGCTGCGCTGCATAAGGTTGATAACCGCCGTGCACTGGATTGCTGTTGCGGGCGATCTCTCGGCTGACCGTCGACGGCGCCCGCCCCAACGCCACTGCGATCGCCCGCATCGACGATCCTGAGGAGACCATGTCACGGATCGTCTCACGCTCCTGCAACGACAGATATCGAACCGAAACCCGTGCCTCCAGCTGGGCAACCGTCACTGCCGGGTACGGGATGGTCTCGGATCCGCCGGCCGAAAAGTTCACAATGGTCACACCGCGTGTGTAGTCGACCTTGCGTCCATCCGGGTAGATCCTCGAGTTCCCCACCTTTCGGATCCCACGATCCCAATCCTTCGCTGTCCGGAGATGCACTCCGACCGCCACCGCCGCTTCTCGGCGAGTGACTCCCTCCGTGCGTAGACGGAGGAACTCCTCGTAGCCCTTGTGCCGCGCTCGCTTACTGCTCAGGCCACGCCTGCGAGCCCACTGCGCGCACACCGACCGCTTGAAGCCCAACGATCGGGCGGCTGTGGTCACACTGCCGACCCGATCCAATTCCCGAAAGAATTGGTTTTTTTCGGAGTGCGTGTGCAACCGCTTCCCGGACGGTTCTTCTCCCACATGAGCCACGGTCGTTGCACTCCCAGACATCGGGTGTTGCGACGACCGCTGGAACCCAAGCAGACAACCCGGTGGGCCACCAGGCTTCCGGAACTGCGGAAGTCCGCCGCCGAACAATCGTTCCGATGTCACAGCTCCAGTAACTGTGACACCGTGAAGACTGGTATCGAAAACCGGTGCACCGTATGTTGCAGGAGGCGGCATCATCCGACTTCGACGTCGGATACGGCAGATACCCCCACCGGGTGTCATCACCCGGACCATTGGCGGGACATCACAAGCGGCACTTCGCTTCTCTGCGGCAGTCGGAGTGCCTGCCTCGCCGGGACGCACGTCACGCTGCACCTTCCGGCGAGGCGTCGGGGGTCGGTGGGTGTCGAGGTTCTCGACACCCACCGGCCTCACGCTCGCAGGATTGAAGGCATTGTCGCGCACCAGGTTTACGCAGACTTCAGCGTGGGCACTTGGTTCTTGCTGGACGGATCCGTTCGGGTCGGATTCCACAGCACATGGCCCGCCTCCCGGCTGACACCTCGCCGGAGGTGGGCCCACAACGGCACTGTCACGTTGATTGAAAGATGCAGCGCGCAGTCAGTTTTGGAGCTTCTACCCTGGAACGCTTTCGGATTGTTCGCCTTTCAGGCGGCAACATCGGTCGCGGTGACTTCCCGCCAGACCGCGAAGCGGTCGACCATCTCGGTACGCCACTCGGCCGCGATCAGTCGGTGTCGGCGGGGCCGGAAATGCGGCGAAATACCCGCGAAAGCAGAGTGGAAGCGTTGCGCGTGCCCGGGTGAAGCTTTGTCAAGTTGTTTGGGATGCAGCAGTTTTCGCGCGCATCAGGCCATCACGCGGAGCGGTGTTCAGGCAGAGAGAGTCACTTCGGTGACCTGATCCCACACCTGGAACCGGGCGGCCATTTCGGTGCGGCAATCGGTGGCAGTCATACGGTGGCGGGGCGGGCGGAAGTGCGGGGAAATTCGACTGAAAGCAGCCAGAAACCGTTGCGCTGAACCTACGCTGCGGAACCCTTTCATCGCCCGTTCCCGTTGCCGGGCCGGTTGATGGGAGTTCTCTGCGCGGTTATTCAAGTATTTGTTTTGCCGGTGCTCGGCTGTCGACATGGTGGTGCGGTGTGCGACCCGATACGAAGCGAGCTTGTCGGTGATCAAAACCCGCGGCTGACGGCCTGGTTTCTTCAGAAGTGTCCGGAAGAACCTGGTTGCGGCCTTACCGTCCCGCTTGGACTGGATCAAAATGTCGAGAATATTCCCGTGCTGATCGACCTCCCGCCACAAGTACTTTCGGACTCCGCGGATCTTGACGAAGACTTCGTCGAGTTGCCACGTATCACCACTTTGCGGCTGATGTCGGCGCAGTCGGCGGGCGTATTCGGGCCCGAGTTTCGCACACCAGGTGCGGATCGTCTCGTAGGTCACCTCGATCCCACGGGCGGCCATGAGTAACTCGATCTCCCGGAACGAGAGGGTGAACCGGTGATACAACCACACGCAGTGGGAGATGATCTCCCGCGGAAACCGGAACCCCTTGTATTGCGACACCACCAGATCATCCCAGATCAGCGGTTCTCAAGAACTTGACAATGCCCTCTTGGTCAAGTCGCGGCGACAAGCAGTTGCTCGCCGCGGTGTCGGGAAGGAGCGTAAGGAGTGTCGGTGGTCCAGCAGGCCCAGATCACTCGGACCCATCCTCGGGCGAGTATCCGTACCGCGTGTGGGTGCCGAGCACCCCGCGAACGGGCACGTCGGTAGCAGTCGCCGGCCCACACCGAACTGTGTCGAGAATTTTCGGCGAAGCCGGTAATCGCGGCGCCTGCCGGCTTGTTGGCGGTGTAGCGGAAGCCGACGGAGCGGGATTTTCCCGAGGCCCTGGTGACCGGTGCGGCCCCGCACAGGGCGGCGACCTGTTCGAAGGTTGTCGCATCGCTCGAGCAGGGGTCCGATCTCTGCGATGAGCGCTGCGAGGCTGACGTTGGCGACACGGGGAAGAGACTTGAGCAGCACAGTTTGGGATGTGCAGCCAGGGCGTCCGCGAGTTCATGCTCGAGATTGGTAATTTCGGTGTTGAGCAGGTTGATCTGGGCGATGGATCCACGAATGATCACTTCGAGTACCTTCGGCGCGATGCGGTTCGCGGCGGCGGGCGCTGCTCGGAGTCGCCCGACCAGCTCGGCTGCAGACTTGCCGCCACGGTAGCTGTGCCGACGGCAGAACTGGCGCATCCGACCTTCGCCGAGGAGCGCCGCCGACTGCGGGGTGGGGTAGTCAGCCAAGAATGCCAATGCGACTTGGATGTCGACCTCTCCAAACACCCTCGCCGCGCCGGGCCAGTGCTCGGACAAGATGGCCCACAACTGGTTCCAGGACGCCGTGCGTGCCTGGACCAGCGCGATTCGTGCACGAACCAGCGCGGCAAGGACTCGAGTAGCTTGCGCTACGGGTTCGACCCGGCGCAGGCGGCGATTGTCGGTGCGGGCGTAGTCGGCGAGCATGAACACATCAGCCGCATCGGAGTTCGCTCCTGCTGAACCCCACCGTGTTCGCGCAGCCTTGAAGGATGCCGGTTCGATCATCAGTTCGGGGTGGCCTGCGCTGGCGATGCGCCCTACGACCAGACCTTCACCACGCTCGATCGTGGCGGCGTGCAGCGACAGTGAGGCATGAGTACGAATTCACATTCGGACAATCCTGCAAATTGCCGATCCTGCTGTGAGCCCTTCGACTCCAACCTCGACGCAGCATTCATCATGATGAATATCTATATCGTGATCACTTGTCAACCAGCAACTCAAGGCGGGTCCCGCACAGTACATCCAGAAAGACTTCGCTCTCGACTGTACGAATGTCGCTCTGAAAAAACGTATCTCGATGCGCAAACAAATCAGCGAACGCTTATGTCGCCCTATTTATCCCGAGGCAATAAGCTAGGCCGACCGCACGCCCAGATCGTCGGCTGCCTTCTCGAGATTTGCACGCTTCTCCTCGACCGATTCACCCTTCCAGATCGAATCCGCCCACACGACCAAGTTGGTCATTCCGTGATCGTGGTACCGCTGCAGCTGACTCTCCTTCGTCGCATCCACTCGCACGTAGCAGTCGAAGTCATCTGTCTTGCCGTATGTTTCGCGAATCCGCGTGACCTCGGTGACTAGTTCCAACGATCCTTCGAACGAGGGCGTACCTGAGGTGAACCATCCGTTTCCGAGCCTCGCCGCCCGGTCCATCGCCTTGGGACCATTTCCTCCCAGAATGACGGGGATGTCTACCTTTCGCGAATGCACCTGTACCGGACCGATATCGAAGTGTTTGCCCTTGTGCGCGAACGGTTCACCGGACCACGCAGCCCTCAGCACCTCGATGCACTCCTCTGTCCGCGACACCCGCGTCTTGTAGGGCACTCCGAGCGCGGTGAACTCCTCCTCCAGCCAACCGGTACCGACGCCGAGCAGTACTCGGCCACCGCTCAGTTCCTGAACGGTGATCGTTGTGCGCGCGGTGAGCAACGGATGACGGAGCGGGGCCAAATACACGGCGGTACCGAGTTTGATTCGTGACGTCGAAGCGGCAATCGCCGCGTGCACGGTCCAAGGGTCGGTCAATTCGGTCGCGGTGTCGACAATCGGGCCGACATGGTGACTATGAGCCTGCGTCCCATCGGTCGGATGATCACTCCCGTACCCAAGCGGATGAAAGATGTGTTCACCGAGCCATAACGCATCGAATCCGAATTGGTCTGCGGATCTTGCCAACTCCAACAGGTCCGGACCGGTCATGCCGAACGCACACAATCCAAGTGAAGTCACTGGCTTTCCTCTCGTGATTTCCTGATACATCAGTGGGCGTTCACTCACCGATCGGTGAAGCATGGATCTCTGCGTCAGGGAACCAGAAGTCGTACCGTTTCGGCGATGCACGCGGGCTTCGACGCACCTTCGATCTCGACGACCATAGTGATCACCGCCTGAATGCCGTTGGGGGTGTGCTGAGCCGCGAGCAAGGTTGCGCCCGCACGCACGCGAGAACCCGCTCGAACCGGATGGGGGAATCGGACCTTATTGGACCCGTAGTTGATTCCCATCCGGATGTTATCGACCCGGAAGATGTCTTCACCGAGCTTGGGGAGCATCGACTCGGTTAGGTATCCATGTGCGATGGTCGCACCGAAGGGTCCGTCCGCGGCCCGGGTGGGGTCGACGTGGATCCATTGCCAGTCATCTGTTGCATCTGCGAACTTGTTTATCCGTTCCTGGGTGATCTCCAGCCACGGTCCGTAGCCGAGATGTTCGCCGACCGCATCGATGAGTTCATCGACATTGTTGAATGCACGCACTGCCCACTCCTTGTGACTTGTGACTTGACTAGCGGGGTGTCCCGGCCATTGTCGAGTTGGGTCGAGCTCGAGCAAGGAGGTCCGGAATAACCTCAGTGAGCTCCGCCGGTTCCCATCGCGCATCTTTTGATACGCCGGGACCCGCTACCCAGGTCTCTGCGACACTGATGGATCCACCGTGCACATTGAATACGCGACCGGTGACATTGGCTGATTCGTCGCTTCCCAGCCAGACCACGAGCGGCGAGATGTTGGCCGGCGACCCCACATCGAATCCGGTGCGTGCCTTCACTTCTTCGACCATCGCGACATAGCCGGTCAGGCCCTCGGTCATCTGGGTGAGCGCGCTCGGTGCGATGGCGTTCACAGTGATGCCGAATCGGGAAAGCTCCTCGGCCGCAATGACAGTGAAGGATGCGATCCCTGCTTTCGCCGCACCATAGTTGGTTTGCCCGATGTTTCCGTACAAACCTGACGGTGATGACGTGTTAACGATTCTCGGCGCTGCGATCGGCGTCCCGCTCTTGTGCTGTTGCCTCCAGTACGCGGCCGCGTGTCTCGTCGGGCAGAAGGTTCCGCGCAGATGGATGTGTATGACGGCGTCCCACTGATCCACCGTCATGTTGACCAGCATCTTGTCGCGCAGAACGCCAGCATTGTTGACCAAAGTATCCAAACGCCCGAAATGGTCGACCGCACTGGCAATCAGATTCTCAGCACCGTCCCAGTCCGCGATGTTGTCCGAGTTGCTCTGCGCTTCTCCACCCAGGGCCCGAATCTCCTCGACCACAGCGTCGGTCGACGCAAGATCGTTCACCACGACTTTCGCGCCCTGGCGGGCGAACTCAAGCGCGTGCTCGCGCCCGATCCCTCCTGCAGCGCCGGTGACGATGACGACGCGTCCGTCACAGATTCCCACGGTCTCTCCTTTGTCAGGTGAACTGCTGATTAAATGTCACACGCGGAACTGCTCAAGCGCTTCTGAAGTGTTTCAAGCCAATGCGAGCTCGAGAAGTCGCTCCGCATGATGCTCCGGCCTACCCATCAGACCTTCACTGCTCAGGGCCCTCCGGTAGTAAAGGTGAGCGGGGTGCTCCCACGTGAACCCGATCCCGCCGTGCACTTGAATGCACTCTGCTGCAGCAAGAACCGCTGCTGGACCGCACACCACAGCGACCATCGAAGCGGCCCGTGAAAGTTCCTCGGCACTACCTTCTGCTGCTGCCCATATTCCGTGCTCAACTGCCGACTCCGCGCTCTGCACCGCTACCGCGACCTCGGCGAGCTTGTGCTTGATCGCCTGGAATGATCCGATAGGCCTGCCGAATTGAATCCGTTCGCGCGCATACCGGACAGCCATGTTCAGGGTGGTTTTCGATTGCCCTAGCTGTTCGCAACCGATTGCGAGCAGCGCCATGTCGCGAGTGCGGGCTAGCAAGTTTTCGGCCTCACCAATCTTGCCGATGATCTCGGCTGGGGAATTCTCAAGCGTGACCGCCGCCAGCGGTCGTGTGAGATCGACGGTGTTCATGGGAGTCCGACGAACGTGCTCGCCCTCGACTGCGTACAGTGTGCAACCTGAGTCGTCGCGCACCGGAATCAGAATGAGATCTGCTGTGGCACCGTCGATCACGAATTCTGCCGAGCCCGACAGAGACCAGCCCGAGGCGCTCTTGTACGCAGCGAAGGGCGCGGAATCGTCAACGAAGGCATCATCGCCTATCAACACCGGGTCAAAGATCACGGTAGCGGTGGCATCGCCTGCGGCAATCCTCGAAATCCACTTCGCCGCAACATCGCAACCGTCTGCCGCAAGCAAAGCTTCGGTGGCGGCCACGGTGCCGAGGAAAGGCACGGTAGCCAACGCAGCGCCGAGTTCTTCCACGACCACAGCGGTCTCCGCGAAGGTGGCACCCACCCCGCCCAACGCCTCGGGAACAGCCAGCGCAGGCGCTGCAAAATCTCCGCTCAGGCCCGACCATAGTTCCGTATCGAATCTTCCCGCCGCTGCCCCCTCGGCCCGCTCCAGTAACTTCTCGGGGGATTGACCTTGCGGACCATCGCGATGACCGATTCACGGAGACGCGCTCGATCTTGTGTAGCACCCGAATGTTCCAGAATCATGCGGAGACCTCCTTGACTAGCGCCGTCAGTTCGATGCGAACCTCACGGCGCAGAAGCTTGCCGAGCTCGTTATAGGGCAACTCGTCGCGATAATGAACTCGAGCGGGCACCCGGGTGGAGCGAAGGGCCGCTCGTACCATCTCCTGAAATTCGGCTGAATCCGACGCCGCCCCCGGTGCGAGCACCACCACAGCTTCGACCCTCTCACCCCACTCCGGGTCGGGTACACCCACGACGGCAACGTCGGCCACGGCCTCATGGCTACGCAGGCAGTCCTCGATCTCTGCCGGTGCGATGTTCTCGCCCCCTCGGACGATCACATCGTCGGCGCGTCCGTGCAAGAACAGATAACCGTCAACGTCGAGATGTCCGTGATCGCGGGTCGGGTACCAACCGTCCTCCTGCACCGCCGAGTGCGAAAGGTACTCGCCCGACACCTGTTCGCCGCGGACCCAGACCTCGCCAGCCGCACCTGCCGACAAAACCGTTCCGTCCTCGGATCGCACCTCAAGTTCGATAGAGGGGATCGGAAGGCCTACCGAACCGAGCCGCGCGCGAACTAACGGGTCCTCGCTGGCTGCCGCAATCCGATGATCCTCGGGCCCCAAAACCGCGATCGTAGAACTGGTCTCGGTAAGGCCGTAAGCATTGACCAGCCCCACGCCGGGTAGAAGCGAGAGAGCGCGCTCGACCGTCTCCACCGGCATCCGGCCTCCCCCGTACGAAAGGTGTCGCAGTGCGTCGAGCCTCTGGCCACGTCGTTCGAGTACATCGAGAATCCGGCCCAGCATCGTCGGAACCACCATTGCGTGCGTAATCGCCTCATCCGCAGCGAGATCCACCCATGACTCCGGGTCGAAAGCAGGAAGTTGAACGATACGACGCCCCGAATACACCGATGTGAGAGCTGAACTCACCGAAGCAATGTGATAAGGCGGAACCGAAACCAGAATCGCTTCCTCCGGACCCGCATTAAAGAACTCGATGGTACTAACCACGTACGGAACAAGATTGCTGCTTCGCAACACCGCGGCCTTCGGGTCACCACTGGTACCGCTGGTGAACAGCAATACAGCAGGCGAGTCCTCATTCCGTGCCTCGATAGCTTCGGTGGCGGCGCCGACTGTAGCTAGATTGAGCAGGCTGATGCTGCTGCTGGGCTCGACTCGGGCCGTGAAGTCGCCGCCCGCAACGACCGCAACCGGTGCGAGCCGTTCGAGCGCGCGGCCAACTTGTTGGTCAGTCCAACGGTAGTTGATGGGAGCGAACGGCACACCGGCGTAGCTGCATCCGAACAGCAGCGCAACGCAGGTCGGCGAGTTCAGGTCGAGATACGCCAACGCCTGCGCGTCGAGCTGTCCAATCTGAGAGCCGTAGCGACGGCTCAATTCGAGCAGTTCACGGTAGGTCAGTCCGTCGCGTCGGGTGCCGACGGCAATTCGATCACCACCGGCGTCTGCAGCCATTTCCAACAGCATCGAAAGATTCATGGTCGTACCAATCAGTCTGAAGAGGGAAGTGCCTTGGGCACCAACAACGTAAGTGGCCGATCATCGGCCGAGATAGAGCCGGCACCAGGCTTGACGCAGAGAACTTCCACTCCCGATTCCGTGTCGACATACCTTTTACCCATCACGCTGCCAGCGTCGAACCCGGCCTCAGGAACGCCGACCGCTTCTACCGCCTCGTCCGGTGCCAGCATCGGTACCCCACCACAACGCAGGACACTGTCTCCGTTACCAGCACGAATGACCATGACTTCGGTGCTGCAGACCGCGCTGCGCATTTTGGCACCAGTTTTCATCGCTTACTCCTCATTGATTTCAACGCAGCATTCGACATCAGGACAACAACCCGAGGGCACGACGAGCGAGCGGCGCAACTAGCGCGCCCCGCTCCCCCATCCGGGCATCGGTTGTCTGACCTCGAACAAATCGGGCGTAGAGCTGTTGGAGAATCACACACGTCTTCCAACATCCAAGTGCCTCGTACCAGGCGATATCGGTCAGATCGAGGCTGCTGCTCTTCCCGTATCGGTCGATGACCGCGGTACGGGGCGGCAGGCCGAGTCCGAGTATCCCGGGAACGGCGATGAAGGCCGCATCCGAGTCTGGATCGAGCGTGCTGTCCGGCCAATAGTTCAACAGCGTGCCCAGATCCGACAGCGTGTCACCGGTTGTCGCCATGTCCCAATCGAAAACCGCCGTCACACGATCCGGATCGCCCGGCTTGAATTGGCAATTGTCGATCTTGTAGTCGTTGTGCACGATCCCGCTGCGCTGACTGTGCGGCTGACCCTTCACGAGCCGAGCCGCCACTTCCCGCATGACGGCCACAATTTCCGGCGAGTCCGCTTCCGGTTCCACAGCAGCCCAACGCTTTTGCCATCCGCTGAGCTGCCGGTCGAGGTAGCCCTCAGGCCTGCCCAAGTCGGACAACCCCGCCTTCTCTGGATCAACTTCATGCAAGTCGGCGAGTGCATCGATGACGGCGAGTCCGATACGTTGGCTGGCATTGTCGAATCCACGCATCGAGTGAGGGATATGGTCCCAGACGACGATCCCCTCGCGGTACTCGTTGACGAAGAACTCTGCGCCGATGATCGACTCGTCGGCACAATGTAATAACGCGCGCGGCGCTCGAGGAAACTCTGTGTGCAGCCGTGAGAGAACCTTGTACTCTCGTGCCATGTCGTGGGCACCTGCGGCAATCGTGCCGAAGGGTGGTCGCCGCACCACTAATTGCCGATCACCAAAAGTGACCTGATACGTCAGGTTTGCTGATCCGCGTGGAAACTGGAGAACCGAGAAGGTGCCAGAAAGTTCCGGAAGCTGCTCGCGCAGATAGCATTCGAGCTTATCCCAGGCAAGCTCCTCCCCAGCGCGAACCGGTGCAAGCTCCACTTGATCCTCATTGATCTCGGTACTCATAACAGGCTTGCCAGATCGAGATGCGCATACTTCGCCTGTGCCGCTGCGTCCAGGGCCGGAAGATGACGGGTCGGAAAGAGCCCCGGTGCCGGAGTTGCATTGCGCAGCAATTGTTTTGCCACCGTCTGCAGATGCAACTCGGTAGCACCGTCAGCGAGCCCCATATGGTAGCTCTCCATGATCCAACGCCCGAACGGTAACTCGGTCGAAATACCTAATGATCCGTGGATCTGGGCCGCGCGCGAAGCCACGTCGAGCAGCACCTTGGGCATCGCCGCCTTGACGGCCGAGATATCGACCAGAACCTTCTTGTAGTCGTTGTACTTGTCGATCTTCCATGCGGTCTGAAGCACCAGAAGCCTGAACTGCTGGAGCTGGATCCATGATTCGGCAATCATCCCCTGCACCATTTGAAGGTCCGCCAGGCGCTGGCCGCGCGTGTGACGGGAGACCGCGCGCTCGAGCATCATGTCCAACGATGCCTTGACCAACCCCACCGTCCTCATCGCGTGGTGGATGCGCCCCCCTCCCAATCGAGTCTGCGCGACCTCGAAACCCTGACCCTCGTCGCCGAGCCTGTTGACCACGGGAATTCGCACATCCGTGTACCGCATGTAGGCATGAGTAGCCTCATGGTCCTCATGTCCGGACACTCCGACATTGCGAACGATCTCAACGCCCAGGGTATCGATCGGTACGAGGAACATGGATGCTCGCTTGTGCGGCGCGGCCTCCGGGTCTGTGACAGCCATGACGATGAGGAACGACGCGAATCTTGCGTGCGAAGAGAACCACTTCTCACCGTTGATGACGTAATCGTCCCCGTCTCGCACGGCGCGGGTGATGAATCCAGTCGGGTCGGAACCACCGGCCGGCTCGGTCATCGAATAGGCCGACATGATATCGCCTTCGATCAAGGGTTCCATATAGCGCTTCTGCAGTTCGGCACTACCGAAGTGCGCAAGTACCTCTGCGTTGCCCGAGTCCGGGGCCTGGCAACCGAACACCACTGGCCCGCTGTGCGTTCGTCCGAGAATCTCGTTGAGAAGAGCGAGCTTGAGCTGTCCGTAGCCTCGTCCGCCGAGATCGGGCGTGAGGTGGCATGCCCATAGGTTTCGCTCGCGTACTTGTTGCTGCAGAGGGCGAATGAGTTCATTGCGCTTCGGATCCGTCACGTCCCAGGCATGATCGATCATCCGGTCGAGTGGTTCGACCTCGGTGCGAACGAAGTCCTCCACCCATTCCAACTGGGCCTGGAATTCGGGATCGGTTTCAAAGTCCCAACTCATCGGGTGCTCCTAGCGTACGTAGTGAAGGAAGTAAGTTTTGTAGAGGACTACCGGGACAACACCGTGCACGCGCTGATGCCAGGTGCTCCGTAGACGTGGCTGAAGGCCAGCTTGGGGTTTCCGGGAACCTGTCTGGCGCCGGCAGCACCGCGCAATTGCACGACATTCTCGTACACCTGTCGAAGCCCAGTCGCGCCGATTGGTTCACCGTTCGCGATGCAGC
Organism: Rhodococcus sp. OK302; assembly: GCF_002245895.1. Classification (NCBI taxonomy): domain Bacteria; kingdom Bacillati; phylum Actinomycetota; class Actinomycetes; order Mycobacteriales; family Nocardiaceae; genus Rhodococcus; species Rhodococcus sp. OK302. Next base: position 678,041 of record NZ_NPJZ01000002.1, on the reverse strand, counting down.
CGCCGTCAGTATTGATTGGGATTCGTCCACCGATAGCAGTCTCGCCGGCAACGATCAGCGCCTGCTGTTCTCCGTGTTTGCAGAGCCCAGTCTCGGCCATGTGCATAATTTCGGCGCCGCACTCGGTGTCCTGAATTTGCGCGACATCGATATCAGCGGGATCGACGCCAGCTGCTTCGAAAGCTGCTCGCGCAGCGACCGTCGTCGGGCCCTCCGCACTTTCAGGCGAGACCCACGGACTAAATACCTCGAAAGAGCCAAACTGACGTGAGCGCAACTCTGCAGCGTCAAGGAACACTGGGGTGTCGGTGTACTTCTTCGCCTGATCCGCGCGTGCAAGGATCAGAGCGACTGCCCCCTCCGCCGGGGAGCAGAACATGAATTGGGTCAAGGGATGGCTCACCATCGTCGACTCCAGGATCTGCTCTTCCGTCATCGGACTTCGGCGCCACGCGTGGGGTGCGAGCGATCCGTTCTGGAACGCTTTCACTGACACCTTCGCCAAGGTGTTCTCACTGATGTCGTGTTCCGCCATGTACCGCTGAATCTTCATCGCGAAGAACTGCGTCGTCACCATCATGCCGGTCTCGCCGTACCACTGTCCCAATCCATTTGCCTTGGGATCGGCGTTGAAGGCACCCTTGGGATGCTTGTCGAACCCGATCGCGATGCCGAGGTCATGTTTGCCCGACAAGATCGTGTTCACCGCAGACGTCAATGCGCTGCCGCCGGTGGCGCAGCCGTTTGAGACGTTGATGAACGGCAATCCCGTCAGTCCTAGTTCCGAGACCAGCGTGTCCGCGTTTCCAGCGGAATCACTTCCACCGTAGGCAAATTGAATGTCGCTCCACTCAATGTCCGCGTCAGCCAGCGCCTCTCGCACGGCATAGACCGCTTGCGTACGGCCGCTAACCCCCTCAGTCCGCCCGAACTGGTGAATGCCTACTCCGACGATCGCAACCTTCATTTGGTCTCCTCATGACTGCTCGGACCGAACGCATAGGTCAGGACTTCGGAACCATCAGTGTCGCAGTGGTTTATCACCGTGGTCAGTGTCATGGAATCACCGATCTCGAGTTGGTCCGGGTCGTTGACCGTTAGTCGGGCCTCGACGATAACCGAGCCCAGGTCGATGTAACCCACACCGAATGGGACGAACTCCTCCGGGCCCAGGAATGGACGTTTCGGTCGAAACGCCTGCACGGTGTACGACCACAACGTGCCAAAGTTCGGAAGGTCGACGGTTACCGTCGTCCCGCCACTGCATCGTGGACACGAGCCCTGCAAGGGGAAGGTGACGGTCCCGCAATCACTACACCTGCCACCGAGCAAAACAGCACCTCCCCCGTCGATGCGAAAGACGTCCCCGTCGATAGACCTGCTCGATGACGTTGCCTGCGTTGAGAGCACTCTCGAACTCCTGCTTCGTATTTGTTCCGTGCGCTTGCACGTGGACTGTCTGCGTGGACTTTTCAGCCTCGACGCGCCTCTGCTTGTCTTTGACTGGCCACGGCCAGCTAGATCACTAACCGGCCAATCTTGTGCGGCAGATCACTTGCAGTCGCCCAAGCATAATTATCATGAGGAAATTTGGCAACTAGGTGCCTATCTGAAAATGTTCGGCATGCGCAACCGTTGAAACACCGCGCTGGTTCGTTGAGTTCGAGGGACAACGAAGTTGTTGGCGACCACGGGCTTCAGGTGAACCGGCTTGTGCTCTGACAGCGGTCGACTCAGCCGAAGTCGCTCCACTCGGTGATCTTTCCATCGCTAATCGACAGGAACGTGAACGTATCGAGGTATGCCTTCTCCCCGGCCGTTGCAAATCCGGGGGACATCAGTCGCGGCCACAAAGGTACGCAAGATCCCCGTTTCGGCGAAGAGGATAGATACCTACTCAGCCCATTCCCCTACGCGTGGCCCTACCCGTTGTCCGTCGCGATTCTCCAGGTAGGCAGAACTGTGGCGTTGCCATTTCTGTCTGGACCCAAATCTTCGAAATCGACCACAAATTCGGTCGACTCGTCAACAGCCACCCGTCCGGGCAAGTGCCCGACCATCCGGATGTTCTCTTCATCGTCGAGTTCAATCAGCACCACTGTGTACGGCACCGGAAACAGCGGATGAACCTGATGCTCCACCACGGTCCACGACTTCGCTCGCCCACTGCCCACGACAGCGGCCCATTCGAGATTCTTTCCGCCGCATCCGACGCATCGGGGCCGGGGCAGATGAGTCCGAGTGCTGCACTGCGCGCAGGTGAGTACGCCGAGCTCGCCGTTCGCCGCCAACTCGAAGAAACCGCGACTCGCCGGGTCGTCGACCCGCGGCGCCAGCCGGGCACTCATGCCGATACCAGGATCAGCGCAGCGGTGGACGGCGGTGGCGCCGACGTCACGAGGGATACCGACGCCCCCGCCACTTGGTTCGACGAGTGTCCGCGAATCTGGCGGACGCCTTCGACGACGTGGTTCATTCCGTGGATATATCCCTCCGACATATGGCCTCCACTCGTGTTGAACGGCATCGCTCCGTCGACTTCGAGCTGGCCGGATTCGATGAACCCTCCCGCCTCACCCGGCGCGCAGAAGCCGTAATCTTCGATCTGCAGCAGCGCGGTGATGGAAAAGCAGTCGTACAGCTGCGCCGAGTCGATGTCCTGCGGCCCGAGACCTGCACGCGTATAGAGTGTCTCCGCGCAATACCTCGACGGCATCGACAACGGGTTCTCTCGCATCAGAACGGGGTACATCTGCCCCGGCTGGGGTCGGGGTCCGCTCGCCATCGCCACTGCCCGAATAATGGCAGGGGGTTGCCGGAGATCCTTTGCGCGCTCGGTTGTCGTGACGACGACCGCCGACGCGCCATCGGTTTCGAGGCAGTAATCGAACAGACGCAGCGGCGTGGACAACATACGCGAACCCATGTAGTCGTCCAAAGTCATTGCACGGTCATACATTTGCGCGGTTGGATTGTTGTTGGCGTGCTTGCGCGCAACCAGCGCGATGTTCGCAAGTTGCTCGGATGTCAGTCCCGTCTCGTTCATGTACTGCTGCGCGATGAGCGCAAAAAATATTCCGGGAGAGAGCAACCCATACGGACCGAAGAATTCGGTGAACGTCTCTGCTCCACCGATGACGGGATCCAGTTCGGCAGAGAGTCCGAACCGGTTGCCGGAGCGTCCGTTGAGCGACCGAAAGACCACTACGGTTTTCGCCTGTCCACTCATGATTGCGGCGACAGCCTGCGCAACCATCGCGCAGGGACCTGACCCGCCGGGGCCCGCCTCACCGTAGTACGTCAGATTGCCTGCGCCTATCGCATCTCCGAGCGCAGCGCAGGACACGAGGTCCATGTCATTACGGACGACGCCATCCACCTCGGAAGGATCGATCCCGGCATCTGCCAGTGCAGCGAGGGCCGCATCCGCGGCGAGAGCCGTCACACTGACCCCCGAATACTTTGAGAAGGCACTCTGCCCGACTCCTGCAATCGCGCAGACGTCACGTTGCCAACGATCATCCATGAGACAACACCTCCTCGGTGTGCTCACCAAGGAGCGGAGGCCGAGTCGGCGCTCCGTTACCACCGGAGAATCGGTACGGCGTACCGGGAAAAAGCGTGCTTGTTCCGTCGGACATCTCGACGGGCTCGAAGAACTTACGTTCGGCGAGGTGCTCGTCGTCGAACAATTCCTCCGGGGCCCGCAACGGTCCGATTGGTAGACCGCGGCCCTGCCCCTCACGGTAAACCGAACCCGAATCCTGAATAAGGAAGAACACCTCGAGCAGTTCCTGGATATGCGAAAAGTTCTCCTGTCGGTGTGCCAAAGACAGATATTCTTCGTCTACGAGATCCGCTGCAACACCGGCCGATTCCATCCACGAAGTCAATGCCTTCCACGCATTCTGGTCCGCGAGAATCAAGGCGAAATACACCCACACCCCGTCTGCACACTGGAACAAGGCCGGTTGTGTCGGTTCAGGTTGGGCATGCCGACAGGTCTGCCTCTGCACCAACGCCTTCGGGTAGAACCAGTAGGGGTTGGCCAACTCGCCCGTGACCGCGATCGATTCGTGCATCGACACGTCGACGAGCTGTCCCAGTCCGGTATTCTGCCGCTCGATGAGTGCAAGAAGCAGTCCGCACAACGCGAAACTCGCGGCGGTCATGTAGCCCTGATTTCCGCCGGGTCGGATCGGCGGAATCGAATGATCGTCGTAGCCGCAGGTAGTGAGAAGCCCACCTATTGCAAGACCGACTAGATCAGAAGTCCGGTAGTTCGCCCAAGGCCCGGTCAACCCGAATGGTGAGACCGACAGCGCAATCAAGCGAGGATTCTCCGAGCAGAGACTTTCGAGGTCTAAACCCTGCGCTTGGAGGTCCACGGGTCTGCCTGTCGTCAGGAGTATGTCCGCGCGGGAGATCAGCTCAGCGAGCGCTACCTGACCTTCCGCCTCCCCGACCGCCAGAGTGACCGAATGCTTCGACGTGTTGTAAGTCCAAAAATTCAGACTCCTGTCGGGGTCGACTTCACCACCGGCGTAGGGGCCGATATGTCGACTCGCCACACCACCGAGAGGTTCAATCTTGATAACCTGTGCGCCCTGGTCGGCAAGCAGCTTGCCCGTATATTCACCAGCCGGATCGTCAGCAAGCTCCACGACAACCAGGCCACTGTATGCGAGTTCCATCAGATCACGCCCTCTGCGGTAAGCACTGCAATCTCGTCCTCGTCGAGTCCGAGGATGTTGCCGAATACATATTGATTGTCTTCTCCGAGTAGCGGCGCGCTGCGCCAATTGTCCTGCACCGTCCGGGAAAACTGCATAGGTGAGCCTTCGAACTTTGCCACACCGATGACGGGGTGATCGAGCTCGAAGAATGTTTCCCGAAGGTTGATCTGCGGGTCCGACTCGGTGAGGTCCTGCGAGTTGCGGACGGCGCCTGCTGCGACCCCAGCGGCCTGTAATAGTTCCATGGACTCGTGTGCCGGCCGACGTGCGGACCATCGTGAGATGTGTTCATCAAGCTTGTCATGGTTGGCGAAACGGGAGGATTGATCAGCGAAGTCCGGGGACGAAGCCCATTCGGGGTTTCCGAGGGCTGAAGCAAACCGCGACCAGTCCGCGTCGTCGAACACGGCGATTGCGAGCCACTTGTCTTCGCCCGCAGCAGGATAGACACCGTGCGGGGCTGCCTGAGGATTGTCCAAGCGGTTTCCGTTGGGATAGCCGGGTCGACGAGTCTTAGCGTTGTTTACAGAAACGTCGAGCAAGTCCGGGCCTATCAAGTTGATACCGGCCTCTACCGCCGAGACGTCGATCTCCTGCCCCTTGCCGGTTACGTTTCGCTGCATGATCGCCATCAAGAGTGCCATCGAATTGTAATAGGCCGCTTGATTGTCCATATATGACAATCCCCAGCCGGACGGCTCACGATCCGGCAGACCGGAAATGAAGGACAATCCACACACCGCTTGGATCACCGGGCCGTAGCTCTTGAACCGGTGGTGCGGTCCGCTGTGTCCGAACCCGCTCATCCGGGCAAGGATGATCTCGGGATCGATCGCACGCAGATCGTCATACGTCAGTCCCCACTTCTCCATGACTCCGGGCGCGAAGTTCTCTGTCACAACGGAACTCGCACCGATCAACTGCCGCACCAACTGCTGGCCGCGTTCGGTCTTCATATTCACGGTGATGCCGAGCTTGTTACGGCTGTAGTTGTTGAAGAGTCCGCCCTTGTTCGGGTCCGGGTTTGGATCCTCGTCACCGTACGAGCGCAATTCATTTTTATAGATGGGCAAGCGTCTAGGCATGTCCAGGCGATCACGCGCCTCGATCTTGATGACCTCGGCTCCGAAATCTGCCAGCATGCGGGTCGCGACAGCGCCCACACCCATCCAGCAGAAATCTGCGATCCGCACACCCGCAAGCGGTCCCGTGCGCTGCTGGGGCTGGCGCCCACTGCCCGGCTGTGTCTGTATCGGCCGCGCGTGCTCGACTGCAGTCACGACGTGCCTCCAATCTTCGTTGTCTTGGGGGAATTCCGGGCGGGTAGTTCACTCACCGACCATTTGCGTGCCTCAGGTCAATCCCGGTACACCCCGAGCATAATTATCATGAGGAAATATCGCAATAGCTATAGTGCAGGGGAATACCCGCACAAAGCCGCGAACCCCGCGCACCGGGGGCAATTCGCGGGGTTCGAAGGGATCTGGCGCTGAACCTTCGCAGCAACCGATCCAAGTAGGAAAGTCGGGCTCGTGGTGAGAGGGTTAACCCACGGCCATCCGGCCACCGTCGACCGGCAGGATAGTCCCCGTCGTATAGCTCGACGCATCACCGGCAAAGTACAGAACGGCTCCAACGATTTCTTCGGGATTGCCACCACGCGAGATTGGCCAGGCCCCAGCGAGATTGTCGAATTCTTCCATGTCCCAGCCCTTGCTGATGTCGGTGAAGAATGACCCGGCCATCACACAGTTGACCCGCACCCGGGGCCCGTAAGCGGAAGCGAAACCCTTTGTCAGCGAGTTCAGACCCGCCTTAGCCGCACCGTATGGAATGTATTCCGGGGCCGGCCGCTCGGAGGCATTACTACTGATATTGATGATTGATCCACCGCCAGCCGCCGCCATTCGCTTGGCAACCAAAGCACTCAAGCGGAAGGGACCTTTGAGGTTTACGTCGACAATCTTGTCGAACAGTTCCTCGCTTATTTCTTCGATGCTCGGATACAGGGGTGCAATTCCGGCGTTGTTGACCAACACGTCCAACTTGCCGAACGTCGCGTAAACTTCGTCGATCAATGACGGCAAAGACGCCCAATCACCCACGTGCGCAGCCACTCCGAGCGCCTTGACCCCTGTCTTGGCCTCGATCTCCGCCGCGAGTTCACTGCACGGCTCGACCTTGCGGCTCGCAATCACGATGTGGGCGCCCTCCTCGGCGAATGCCCACGCCATCGAAGCTCCCAGGCCACGGCTTCCGCCGGTGATCAGAACTACCTTGCCGGCGAGATTATTTCGATCGATACTCATAATTCCTCGATTCGTTCAGCCGCTCGAACGTGACGTCGACTCGCGCCACGACTTTCCCTTGTCGGCCCGCGCTTCTGTGGGTAGTCCCAATAGTCGCTCGGCAATGATGTTGCGCTGGATCTCGTCAGAACCACCAGCGATGCGGTACCCCGGCGCCCCCAGAACGTGCTCGTTCCATGCGTAGGTTCCCGCCCGCCCGGTATCAGCGAGAAGATTTCGCCCCAATATCGCGGTTGCGGTGTCGGACACCAACTTCAACTTGTCCACCCACTGAACCTTGCGCACCGAGCCGATTGCCCCCGGGGCACCGCCCACCTCCCGTGCCTGCCGGTCGCGCAGCAGGTCGATCTCCGCCAAGGTCTGCCGAAGGAAGACCTTGGCCAGCATCTGCCGAATCTGTGGATCATCGATCCGCCCGACAGAACGCGCAGACGCGACCAACTGACTGAACTGACCGCCGACCGCTGCCGTGTTGGAGCTTCCCCCACGTTCGAACGCCAAAGTCGTCAACGCGACATTCCAACCCGCCCCCACCTCACCCAACCGAAGACGATCCGGTATCCGGACATCGGTAAAGAAGACCTCGTTGAAACTGGTGCCTCCCGACATTTGCCGGATCTGACGCACCTCAACACCAGGAGCGTCCAATGGCAATAGGAACCCTGTCATACCAGCATGTTTCGGAACATCTGGATCAGTGCGCGCGATGAGTTCACCCCAGTCTGCGAACTGTGCCCCCGAGGTCCACACCTTCTGGCCGTTGATCACCCACTCATCACCATCGCGGACGGCGCGGGTGCCGAGCGAGGCGAGGTCCGATCCTGCGCCGGGCTCCGAAAACAACTGGCATGCCAGGAGTTCGCCGCGGAGCATCGTCGGCAGAAAGGTCTCTTTCTGCGTCTGCGTACCGAGGAGCCGAATCGTCGGTGCGATCAAGTGCATCGTGACCGAGAACAGCTCGTGAGGCGCCAACGACAACAGCGTCGATTCTTCTCTCGCAAACACATCGGCGTGCTCAACGCTCAATCCAGCACCGCCGTCTTCGACAGGCCAGTCGAGGGCACCGTATCCGGCGTCAAACTTGATACGCTGCCACCGCTTGTGTTCCTGGAGCAACGCCTGCTCCGCGTCGAATGGCAGTGAATGGAACACCGCCACATCGAATGGATCGCGGTCCGCGCTGCCCGTTACGGCGCTCACGTTCTCGCGTAGCCAACCGCGGGCCTGTTCACGAAACTCTGACAGAGTCATACAATCTCCGAAATCTATACAGCGAGATCTACCCGGTATCCGGGAATCTGCAACTCAGTACAACGACTCTCCGCCGTCTACGATCTGGTTGGTGCCGGTGATGAATTTCGCACCTGGACTACACACGAACACCGCAGCCGCTGCCATGTCTTCAACGCTGCCTGCCCGACCCAACGGTACTGTCGCGGACATCCTTTCAAAGACCTCCGGATTCCGCTCGAGCGCCATCGGGGTGGCGGTAATACCGGGCGAGAGCGCATTGACCCGAACACCGCTCGAAGCAAGCTCGTAGGCTGCTACGCGCACAAACTGATTGAGCCCAGCCTTGGTGGTCGCGTAGTGAATCGTGCCTGGACGCGTCCCCAGCGCACGGACTGACGAGAGCACGAGAATCGCTGCGTTTTCGTTCTTGTCCGAACGTGCTGCCATCCGCGTCGCGGCCTGGTGACAACAGCGGAAGGTACCGGTGAGATTCAAGTCAATTGTATTGGCCCACACCTCCTCCGTCATCTCGAGGAACGGGACCATCGATCCGCTACCGGCGTTGGCGACAAAGATGTTGAGCGTGGAAAACGTGCGGTCTGCGAGTTCGAACATGCCGCTGACCGATTGAGGGTCGCGGATGTCTACTTCAGCAATCTCGACCAGTTGACCGGGAGCGGCCACCTCACGCAATTCCTCAGCAGCCAGTTCCAGCTGGGGTCGCCGACGTGCTGCGATCATGACATTGGCACCAGCCTCCACCATTCCCTTCGCAATGCCGAGCCCGATGCCTTCGCTTGCTCCCGTGACCAGCACGTTCTGACCAGCCAGTGAACCTCGGTTACTGTTCTCTCGACTCACTCGACACACCTTTCCAATTGTTCTTTCCCGCTGCGCGACTGCGGGTTCAGCGCAAGAACGGCACTTGAGCCGTGAGGGCTTCTAGGCGTCGAGACGCAGTGAGCCTGAGCGCGCCCGCGAAACACACAGCATCATGGTCTCGCCGCAGGCGCGCTCTTCCTTGGACAGAACCGAGTCCCGGTGGTCCGGAATCCCCTCCAGCACAGGTGTTTCACAGGTTCCGCAGGTCCCCTCATTGCACGAAGACAGAATGTCCACGCCGTTCGCCTCCGCCACGGAGAGAATCGATTGACCTGCCGAAACGGTGACCGTGATCCCCGACTGCACGAACTCGACCTCGATGTCGTGGTCAGGTCCGTCCAGTTCGACCTCTCTTGCCACAAAACGCTCGGTGCGCAGAACCCGCTTCACGGGGCCAGCCGCGCAAACCTCTTCCAGCTTGGCCAGCAGACCTTCCGGCCCACACGAGTAGATGATGGTCTCAGGGGAAACAGCTCCTACGAGCCCTTCGATATCGGGCATACCAAGTTCGTCATCCGGCCAGATCTGAACCCGGTCCCCGAATCGGGCCAGCTCCTCCAGATACGCCATACTTGCCCGGGACCGCCCGGCATAGAATAGGTTCCAATCCCGGTCTTCACGAGCGAGTTGCGCGATCATCGGTATCAGCGGCGTGATGCCGATACCACCGGCCACAAACTGGAACGCCGGCGCCTCGGTGAGGGCGAAATGATTGCGTGGTGGGCTCACCGCAATGGACGACTGTTCATCAAGTGAATCGTGAACGAACGCTGAACCGCCACGGCTGTTCGGCTCCCGGAGGACCGAGATGACCCAACGGGTTTCGGTGGACCCGAAACCAGTGAGTGAATATTGGCGAACCAATCCCTCACGCATCTGAATATCGATGTGCGAGCCTGGTTCCCAGCTGGGTAGCGCATCACCGCTCGCAGATTCGAGAGACAGTTCGACGACACCGTCGGCGATCATGCGTCGTCCGACGATGCGAAGATCGAGATTCATTGTTCACTTCCCAAAAGTTTGTCCGAAGTACCGAACACCCCTCGAAGCAGGACGAGTCTGCTCCGAGGGGTACCCAGTGGCTTATCCGTAGTCACACCACTCGGTCAAACGGCCGTTCTCGAACGTCATGATTGACAGGACGTTGAGCTGGCAGAACTCGCCAGCCTTGCCGAATCCGGGGACATCCGCTGTTGCGGTTCCCTGCCATGTCGTCTCACGCATGACCGAATTACCGGTCACCGCCCAACGCGTGGTCTCACCGATCGAGCGATCAGGGAACACCTGCTTCATCTGCTCTACCGTCGCGATCATCAGATCACGTCCAGTTGCAGCGACGCCGCGGTTCTGGTGCACCACAACAACATTCTCGTCGACGAGGTCGCGTAGTACGTCGAGTTCAAGGTTGTTCCAGGCGTCGACGACCTTGTGTGCCTGCGCCAACAATTCTTCGGGAGCCGAGTTGGTCATTGAATGTTCAGTCCTTATGTCAGAGATACAGGTTCAGGTAAATTACTTTGTCGGCAATTCGATTTCGAACTCGTGAATTCCGCGGGTGGGCATCGAGTGATATTCGATGGACTGACCCTCGACCAGTGCAAACTCCGGCACCTTTGCGACCATCCGCTCCAGCACAAGAATCATCATCACGCGAGCGAAGTTCGATCCCAAGCATCGGTGCGGACCGATACTGAAGGCAAGGTGGTTCTTGTCATCTCGGTGCAAGTCCCACTTGTGCGGATTCGGGAATTTCGTTTCGTCGCGGTTCGCTGCGTTGTAAGAGGTCCACACCTTGGCCCCCTCGTCGAGGTCGGTCTGTCCGACCGACACCGGGCACGTGGTAGTGCGCTGCAGGGCAGTGACATTCGCGAACATGCGAAGGCCTTCTTCTACGGCGTTGGGCACCAATTCCGGATGCTGAACCAGCTCGGCAAGGTCGTCCGGGTGCGTCGCGAGGTGATGGAGAATTCCGCCGAGAAGCGTTCCGGTTGATTCCAAACCGGCGATCGAGAGCGGTAGAACGACAGCAACACGTTCGGACAGGGTGGGCTCGCGGCCGTCAATCTCCTTGACCTGGCACACCAGGCTCACCAGATCGTCCTCAAGAGGTTCCGCCGTACGCGCCTTCACCAGCGATTCAATTGCTGTATGGAGGCTGACAAATGCATTTTCGGATGCTTCTGCAGTTTCGCCGACGAAGATGTCGTGTGCCCACTGCATCCAATCATCGATCTTGTCGCCCTCGAGCTGAAGCAGATTACTGAAGACCGCGCGCAGCTGCAGTGGCCGCAGGAAGTCCTCCATGACATTGAATCGGCCGCGCTCGATGCCTGCGTCAAGGAAGGTATCGATCTCTGCGGTGATCGACGGTGCGAAGACTCGCATCTTCTCTTCCGTCAGTTCAGGATTGAGAAGTTTGCGCCACTCCGTTTGCGCCGGTGGGTCCAGGTCCTCAGGGAGGAATCGGCCCTCATTCTTCGGAGGTGCCGCACGGTTGTCATGACCGAGAATCGCGACACCTGCTTCCGAGGAGAAGCGCTTCCAGTCCCGCAGAATTTTGAAGTTATCCTCGTATCGGGTGGCGACGAAACAAGGCGTATCGCCCTGCGTGTGGACACTCAGTTCGTCGAGCTTCTGCATGCGGTTGATCTCGGGCCAAAAATTCTCGTTGAACTCCGGTGACCACATATCAACCGGGCACCGACCAGCTGAGGTCGCCTCAGACTGCAGCTCTTCAGTCATTCTCAAATCCTGCCTTCACTAAAGTAATTGCGCCCTCGGGACACACGGCGAGAACCTCATCAACCGAGTTCGAGTCCGGCACCTTGCCGTTGCTCTTGACCTGTGCACGACCCTCGTCGTCAGGATTGAACAGGTCGGGAAAAGTGCGTAGCACCGACCGTGCGCCTGGCAGTAGTCGTGATCTACCGCTATCGTGTTTGTCATTTCGACTCCAATCAAATGTCTGCCGATACTTGAATCAAGCGCGCGCGAGCTGCCCACCATCAACGGGAATCGCTGCACCAGTGACGAATCGGGCTTCATCCGAGGCCAGCCACAACACCGCGTTACTCACATCCTCGGGCTCCACCCACGGGATCGGAAGAAGCGTGAGATTACTGAAGAGGCCGGCGGCATCAGCGGGAGTCGGATTCTCAATATCCGGGAGGAACATCTTCAGCAGGCTCTCGTTGATCGCCATTTCAGTGTTGACGGCGCCAGGATTAACCGAATTGACCCGAATGCTGTGCTGACCCACTTCGTTGGCCAGCGACAACATCAGGCCCTGCATGCCGTGCTTGGAGGCACTGTAATGCGCCTGCCCTGGTGCACCGCGGAGCCCGACAGTGGAGCTGACGAAGATGACCGAACCACCTACGCCGCGCTCGATCATCGAAGGCAGAACTGCCCGGCACGAGTGCCAGGCTCCAACAAGATTGGTGCCGAGGATGTCTTCCCACTGCTGATCCGTGAGTCCGACTACCGATCCTTGGTTCGAGATGCCCGCGTTGGAGACGAGGATGTCGATCCCACCGAACTCGCGAAGCGCCTCTTCGACAACCACATCGAGCGAAGCTTGATCTCGCACATCGGCTGCACGCGCAATGATCCGACGGCCTTCCTTCTCGACCAGTCGGACAGTCTCCTCGAGATCTTCGGGGGTGCCCGACGTGTAGTCGAGGTTTTCCTGCTGCTTACACAGATCCACCGCGACGATGTCGGCACCTTCCTGCGCGAGCCGGACTGCGTGGGTGCGCCCTTGTCCACGAGCAGCCCCGGTAATGAACGCGATCTTGCCATCCAGCCGTGTCATTTTGATTGCCTCCTATAGAGCTGTCCAGGCGGTTACGCCCGATACTTCGATGAATGGCTGTAATCAAGCGGAAGAAATGACTCAGAGGGCCCGACCTTCGCAACCAGCGATCGAGAGCCAGCGTCGGCTAGTCAGTTCTGTTAGCCCTGTCACATCCCGGCCATCGTGTACCCACTATTGCTCATGAGGAACTCGAATGTCAAGGGTATCGAGGCCATCAACATCACGACCGAATCAAACCGAAACCGCAGCGCGTCCAACAAGGCTCGGGAATGGGCGAGCTGTAGCGGAAGGGATCGCGAAAATCCTGCCGTCCCCGCTGCTCGGGGTCGACTGAAGACCACGGAGTCAAGTTCACCAATCGTCACGTCGCGCGCGAGACAGCAGATTCCCTTCGACTCGTTCACGTCCCGGGAACTCCAACCTCCGTGCGCGCACGGAGGGCGAGGGCCTGTGCGGGCGCGCACACGATGGTCAACGCCGTACTGACCACAGTTCTACTCGTACGACTACCTGCACTACGACGCACCGGCGGAACTGTTGCTACTCAACAAGATCTAGGCGCATCAATCGCAGTTCGTGAACTACTTCTTTCCGCAACAGAAGTTGGTGTCGACACGATGACGGGGCGAAGGCCAGTGTCGAGGCAGCGCACATCGTCGCGGCCACCCACAATGCGGTACCAGCCCCACATCCGGCGGTGGCCAGGGGAACTCATCGCCAGGGATCGAAACTTGTTGCCCGACCTAGAAATCCAGATCGTCGAGGCGACTGCCCGGATTGCGGAACTGATCCCGTCGAGTCCATTCTTGGGCGTTGATGTCGGTACCCGGCCGATAACCGGCGACTGTCGGCAATTATGCAGGGGCACTGGGCAATCCGGTCCGATAGGTGGGTCCGACACACGGACACATCAGCCGCGGAAGGGTCCTACCACTGCGCCGTGCGCTGATCGAACTCGGTTTCGGTCTGCGACACAATGAACCGGCATCGAAGCAGTACGCCGCGGAACCCAAGGCCCGCGGCAAGCCGAACAGGGTCGGCGGGTGCTCGCTGGCGCACCGCGCCAACCGCATCGCCTGCGCGTTTGTGCGAGACACCTTCGACCCGGCCCGCTGGCAGGTAGAGGCCGCCTGAGCGCTGACCGGCCACGAGGATCTTCCGCGTGACCGTCCTCGGCCGGACCCCGGTGTTTCGTTTTCGTACAGGTTACTCGGCGGGCAACACTGGTGCCCTGCACCAAGTCACGTGAGGCGTCAGAGCCACTCGACCGCAGTGTCAAGCGATCCGCCCAGTCGTTCTCGGCAGTAGTCGACCACACCTCGCAAGTGCTCCTCCATCAGATCGCGAGACCGTTTGGGATGCCCGGCCACAACCGCCCTGGCGATGCCGTGGTGATCATCGACGAGTACGTCCCGGAGGGTACGCGGATCATCCACCATGGCGACGTGATGCGCTACGATTTGGCCGTAGGATTCCAGGCTCAGTTCGAGGACCCGGTTACAGACCAACGATGCAACCGCCCTGTGAAACCCTGCATGCTCTTCGAGATAGCCCTCAAGAGCATCTCCGGATTCGTGCTGGTGGCCGTCTATAAAGGGCTCCATCGTCGCAGCGCGCAGAACTGCATCAGGATGGCGTGCTGCGCGCTCCGCGAGTTCCCCCTCCGCCCATACCCACGCCTTGAAAAGTTCCTGATAGGTGGCACCTGACATATGGAAGAACAATGCCGAGACACGTCCGAGATGCGCAGCCCCCACAGAACCGACCACAGGACCACCGCCGGGACCGCGCCGAATCGCAATCATTCCCTGAACTTCGAGCAGGCGCAGTCCTTCCCGGAGGGACTCGCGACTCACGCCGTATTGAACGAGCATGGCTGCTTCCGACGGCAACCCGTCCCCCGGGCCAAGGTTCTGGGCTCGGATATCGCCGACAATGTTCCGTGCGACTACCTCAGCCGCTTTAAGCGGTCTCAGCAGAGAGGATCCGCCCGGTCCAATCGGAATTGCGCGGTCACTCCCCTGCGCGGACTTGAGCGCGCCCTCCCTGCGTTCGACCATCACGCCATCCTCACCAGATAATTCACACCGATAAATTCCTGAGCTTCACAGGTCACCATCACCATGGCATTGATCACTTGTGACTTCGCTTGAGATTATCATGATGTATAGACGAGGCACCGCCCTAATCGGTCGACCACCCCCGGCATGGGGAATCATCATGCCGAAACCCATAACCTGTGCCACCGATGGCGACTGGCGGCGTCGTACGTCCGGTCCGCAGCGCAGACGAGGGATACGCCGAAGCGATTTTTCGAATCACTGCATTCCCTGCATCCATGCTCAGCTCAAGGGGCTCGTCGAGTCAGATCAGACCCCGTGCAGAACGCTCTCGCAGTCCCTGCCTGGACTACCATTCGGGTGTTCGGGTCAGCGTCCGCCTCTACGATCGCCCTGCTCAGTGCCTGCAAGATATCGACATCGAGCGCGTTCATCCGCTCCGGACAGCCGATGGTCATCTGGGTCGTCCTGCCATCGCGGTCGACGACGACATTATCCGCTGTCGGCGAGGTGTTCTCGATGATCGCGGCTTCGAGAATGGATTCCGAGCTTGTCGCGATTCTGTCACGGACAACGACATCCATACCTGTGCAGCCGAACTCTTTCGACGCTGCGAGACGGCGGTTAGCGTTGACGCCGATGTAACCTGCTGCACCGACGAGCTTTTCATCGGTCGAGAGATTTTCAGCCACGTTTTTGGTGAGGGCTACGCCTGGTTGGAGTTGCCGTTCGACGTTGGTCGACAGATCGGACAAGTCACCGATCCGCCGACGAGGGTTACGAGGGTTGCCGATCAACTCGCTCAAGAGGACATCAGTCATGAGCTGGCCGTCGATGAATTTGAACCCTTCAGTGTCGGAGATTGCCTACACCCTCTATGCGTCGATGCCACCCAACGCGACGGGCCACGAAGGAGGTGACGGCACCTGGTCCTCCTCGCGTCATCGACCACTACAGAAGACCGTGCGCCTACTTGGTCAGACCCCCGCGCGCAACGCTCGGGTTCGCAGTCGGCAGTAACAGTTCATGGCATCACTGCCACGAAACGCCAGTCCAGCACGTCAAGATCGTTGCCATCGTCTCGCTGTGCGCGCACGACCGACCGCAGGTGCACCACACTGCCATTGGCCTTCTCGTCGACCCACTCCACTGTTACATCACTTGTCAGTGTGTCGCCTTCTCGAACGGGCCCGGTGTGATCGCACGATACCCATCCCAGAATGCCAATCATGTCCGGAAAAGCCCGGTTCGCTTGTCCGAGTGCGAGGCCGATGGTGTGGCCACCGTAGACGAGACGGGCCCCTTGTTCTCGTTGATCATGATGTACTGCAGCGATATTCATGCTCAGTCGGGCAAGCTCAGGCGCGTTGGAGACTACGTCGCCGCTGCTTCGATAGATCATCCGGGCGTGGGTGCCACGAAGGTCCGGGACCCTGTTTCCTTCCGGTATACATCCAGATCCCACTCTTGCGGAATACCCCAGGGCCGGTCGTCGCTCGGGCCGATGGACGACATGTCGTCGCTGTGCCGGACACGTCCCGGGTCCGGGTTGTCGCTCAGGGGAAGCATCGCGCAGCGGTAGAAGTCGAGAATAACCTCACCGTGCCGGTCAGTGGATGTGACGCGCAGTGCTGCCAATCCACTGGGAGCGCGGCCCGCCTTGTGCGAGTTTTCGCGGAGAGCAACGACTTCGGTTCTCGTGTGCAGTGTTTCACCGATGTGCGGGAACCTGTGCAATCGGAGCCCTCGGTAGAATAGGTTGGCGATCACATGGTGCGTTGCCAGAGTGGACTGCCCGATCGCGACATCGCAGACCAGCCCGGGATGTGCGAGCGCAGTCTGCTCTCCGGTCACGGATTTCGAGAGGTGGGTATCGAGTGGTAGCCGCAGCCGATTGCCGAGGATGGAATGGTGGACTGCGGCGAGGCCGTCAGTGAGTGTCACGGAGGGGGCGGAGTCGTAGACGGTTCCGACGGTGAGCTGATCGAAGTACGGTCCCCCGGTGAGCGAGACGGTCATGATGTTCCTCCGATTCGTGTCAGCAATCTGCGGGCCGATACGGCGATGGCTTCGTCGAGCATTCGTCCGTCGAGCTGTGCCGCTCCGGCGCCTCTGGCCTCAGCCTCTGCCATAGCCCGCAATACACTGTGTGCGTGTGCGACGGCATCAGCTGATGGTGTAAATATCGTTTCCGCAGAATCGATCTGGTTCGGGTGGATGACCCATTTTCCATCGAAACCGAGGTCACTGGACCACTGAGCCCACTGCCGAAATGGCGGGTCGTCGGAGATGCCGAGATAGGGGCCGTCGATGGCATGGATCCCGGCAGCCCGAGCCGCAGTCAGGACGATGTCCTGGTGCGACAACCACATCGCAGGTCCGGCGCGCTCGCTGCGGCCGAGGGCGGCACCGAGATCGGCGTATCCGAGAATCAACGACTCTAGCCGCGAGTTCGATCGTGCGATTCGAGTTACGTTCTCGATTCCGGCCGGTGTCTCGATCAAGGCTTGTACGCCGATATCCGTCGCGGCCAGAGACGCGCTGACCTCGTCGAGTTGTTTTGCGGTCTCAGCTTTGGGAACGATAATGCTGCGTAGCTTGCTGCCGAGCGATGCACAAGCATCAAGATCGTCGTGGGCCCAGTTTGTCTCGAGACCGTTGATTCGGACCGACACTGTTCGGTCGGCGGACAACGTGGACAGCATTCGGTGCATCGTCACGCGGGCGTCGTGTTTGGCGGCCGGCGCCACGGCGTCTTCGAGGTCGAGCACCACTTCGTCCGCTGTCGAGGCGAGTGCCTTGGTTGCTTTACGTTCGTCCGATGCAGGTGCGACCAACACCGTGCGCCGACGTATCTGCGGCCGGGTTCTCACGGCGCCTCGTCGGTGACCACGACGGCGCTGCGCACGAGCGCCTCGATTCGTTCGGCATCGAGACCGAGGACGGATCCGAGGACGTCTGCGGTGTGTTGACCGTGTCGTGGTGACGGGGCGGCGTCGGTGTACCGTCCTTGCCATCGCAATGCGGTACGGGAGGTGAGCATCGCACCCGCGCCGGGATGTTCGATCTCCTGCACCGCCGTGTGTTGGTCGGTCTCGCGGAGCTTGGTGGCGACTTCGCCGAGATCACGATAGGGACTCCACAGCACGCGGGTATTCGCGAGGTCGTTCACGATCTGCTCGAGCGTTCGCGCTTCGAACCAAGGCCGCAGGATCGCCGTAATCGCCTGTCGGGCAGTGAATCTGTCCGCCGACAGCGTCAGGTCTAGAGACCGTTGCTTCTCGAGGGCAACGAAGATGTCAGCAGTCCCGGTCACTTCGACCAGGGCATTCCACTGACCGGCGGTGAGACCGACGACCATCACCGAGCGTCCGTCAGCGGTGGGAAAGTCCGAGCCGTAGCTACCGTACAGAGCGTTGCCCTGACGTGGGCGCCGCGCCGTGGATTGCTCGGCTTCGGCGATCCACCCCATGCCGGCGATCCCGGACAATGCGACGTCGGCCAGTGCCAGTTCCAGGTAGGAACCGGCACCTGTGCGCTCGCGGTGCCGCAGCGCAGTGACGATACCGAGCGCGGCGTGCACGCCGGTGATCATGTCCCACGCCGGCAATACATGGTTGACCGGAGCGATGGAATCGACCGGACCGGTCATGAGCGGAAGTCCCAGCGCCGCATTGACCGTGTAGTCCACCGCGGGGGTGCCGTCGGCGTTGCCCTGGATGTGCAGATGAATCAGATCGCTGCGTCGACTGGTCAAGCTGTTGTTGTCCAACCATGGTGCATGGGCGACGTTTTCGAGGAGCACGCCGGCCTCGGCAATGAGGTCAGTGACCAACGCTCGGCCGGTATCACTGCGCAGGTCGACGGCAATCGATTTCTTCGCCTGGTTGAGGCCGGCCCAGTACAGGCTCGCCCCGGTGTCCGTGATGGGCCAGCGGTCGGCATCGATGGCGCCGCGAAGTGGGTCGATGCGGATGACCTCGGCTCCCAGTTCGGCGAGCATACGGCCTGCCGTCGGTCCGGCGACGAAGGTACACATGTCGATCACCCGAACACCCTCGAGTGGACGCGCGGTCATGATGTGCGCTCGAAGATTGCGGTCAGGCCCTGACCTCCTCCGATGCACATGGTTTCGAGGCCGTATCGGGAGCCTCGCCTGTCCATCTCGCGCAGCAGCGTGGTTAGTATGCGGACCCCGGTAGCGCCGACGGGATGGCCGAGCGATATCCCGGATCCGTTGACATTGGTTCGTTCGAAATCTGTTGCGGTGAAATTCCATTCGCGGGTGACGGCGAGTGCCTGAGCGGCGAATGCTTCGTTGAGCTCGATCAGATCGATGTCAGCCAAGGTGAGGCCGGCGCGTTGGAGAGCCCTGGCGGTGGACGGCACCGGGCCGATACCCATCTCCGACGGCTCGACGCCGGCCACTGCCCAGGTAACCAGTCGGGCGTACGGACGCAGTCCCAGACTCTCTGCGGTGGCGCGGGACGTCACCAGACATGCTGCGGCGCCGTCGTTCTGCCCGCTCGCGTTTCCGGCGGTGACAGTGGCTGCGGGATCCGAACCGGACATGACGGGTCGCAATCTGGCCAAGGACTGCATTGTCGTGTCGGCTCGCGGATGTTCGTCGCGATCGACGATCAGTGGCTCGCTTTGCGGACCGGTACCTCGATGGGGACGATTTCCTCGGCGAAGACGCCGGAGTCGATGGCTGCCACCGCGCGGCGATGAGATTCGACGGCAAGCGCGTCCTGTTCGTCGCGGCCGATGCTGTACTTGCGGCGCAGGTTCTCGGCGGTTTC
Source organism: Rhodococcus sp. OK302 (assembly GCF_002245895.1). NCBI lineage: Bacteria > Bacillati > Actinomycetota > Actinomycetes > Mycobacteriales > Nocardiaceae > Rhodococcus > Rhodococcus sp. OK302. The sequence goes on along the minus strand of NZ_NPJZ01000002.1, from coordinate 658,202 downwards.
GAGCATCCCTCCGGGTACGGGGTAGTTGCGGCCGCCTGCTGTGACGCGGCCGCGTCCCAGCCGGTCGTGCAGTGTCGCGGGTGAGCCTTTCGCGCCCCAGCGCATGGCGGTCGTGTAGTACTCGGCTTGACTCATCGACTCGGCTCCGCCGGCGATCACGATCTCGGCGACGCCGGTCTGGATGCGCATGGCGGCGTCGAGGACTGCTTGCAGGCCCGAGCCACAGCGTCGATCAAGTTGCTGGCCAGGGACGGTGACGGGAAGTCCGGCGTCCAGAGCGACGACACGGCCGATGGCCGGAGCCTCCCCGTTCGGATAGCACTGGCCGAAAATAACGTCGTCGACAGCGGCGGGGTCCACCCCCGTGCGGGTGAGCAACTCAGAGACCACACGGGCGCCGAGGTCGGTTGCGGAGACGTCCTTGAACTGACCTCCGTACCGCCCGACGGGAGTACGAAGCGGTTCGCAGACGACAACGTCGTGCGCCTGTGCAGGTGTGGTGTCAGGCATGTCGGAAGTCCCTCTCGTAGTCGGTCCATTGCTGTGCCCATTCGCGCAGTTCGACGGCGCGTACCTTGGTCCCGTTGCCGCCTACGGTGGTAGGCATGTCTTCGATGATGTGCACTGCGGAGGGCACTTTGAAGGCCGCCAGGCTTGACGCACACCATGACTTGAGTTCTGCGGAATCGAGCGGCGCGGTGTCTGAGGGCACGACGAACGCGATTGCTTGTGTGTATCCACCGGCTGCAGTGATCCCGACGACCTTCGCCAGGCGTACCCCGGCGTGTTCGGCGAGTCGTTGTTCGATCTCGGCGGGGTCGACGAGGAATCCACGCAGTCGGAGAACGTCGCCCATCCGGCAGATGTACGCGTACCCTCCGTCGCCGGTTGCGGTGCCCAGATCGCCGCTGCGGAACCATCCGTCCGCGGTGAATGCGGCGGCCGCTGCTCCGGGATTGCCGAGGTAGGCATCGACTACGTTGGGGCCGCGAACTTGCAGTTCACCTTGCTCGCCGTCCGGCAGCACCGAGTCGTCGAAGGGATCGGCGATGCGGATTACGATGTTCGGGGAGACGGGTCGCCCGCCGCCTGTCCATCGCAGGGTCTCTGCATCGTCGAGATCCCACAGCAGCATCAGCGAGAAGACCTCCGAGGAACCGAACACCCCCGTGGTGAGGGATCCGAACTGATCGCGTGCCCACCGCGCGATCTGGTGTGAGCGGCCGAGAAAATCGGCGATCCCGAGGACCTTCAGCGACGACAGGTCACCTCCGGTGATCTGCCATTGATCGTGGAGTTGGCCGCAAAGATCGTCACCGCCGACGATATGCGTCACGCGCAACGATTCCATCCGCGAAAGCGTCGCGGCCGCGTCGAAGACAGGTTCCATCAGTAGCGCTGCGCCGCCGGCCAATCCCGCCAGCGCGGTGTTGAATCCGAATACACCTGAGACGGGAAGAACGCACAGGGCGACATCGCCGGGTTGGATCCGCAGGGCTACAGCGTCGGCGTGGGCGTGCCCGACGACGGCGCTCTCCCGGTGTGCTGCGAGTTTCGGTGTGCCGGTGGAACCGGATGTTGTGAAGGCAACGGCGAGCGGGTCGTCGGCGAATGGGCCAGCCACGAGGCCTGCTGCGGTGGGAGCTGCCCTGTTCGGTGTGGCCGCGACCTGAACGGATCCGGTGTCGGCGCTACCGGCGTTCCAGGAACCGCCACCGAGATCGAACGGCCCCGGATCAGGGGCGACCGATGCGGCAGCGCCGCTGACGACTGCGATCGCCGGCACGGTGGCCGGCTCGACCGAGTTCAGTGCGTCGGAGAGCGTGGCGAACAGATCGAGACCGTGGAATCGATCAGCTACGGCAACCACGCAGGGTCGTGCTGATTCGAGGATGTGCGCGATCTCGCGGGTGTTGTAGCGAGTGTTCACACCGATCACGTGCGCCCCGAGTTCAGCGGCCGCGAACTGCCAGACGATGGTGTCGGACCAATTGGGTAGCAGCACTGCGATGCATTGGCCACTATTGACCCCAACTGCTTGCAGCTCGGTGCGCAGTGCGCGAACTCGGTCAGCCAGCTCGCGGCGGGTTGTCGGCAGGACGAGGTCTCCGGCCACATCGAAGGTCGCAACTGCCTGAGGATCCGATTCGACCAGGTCGGTTAGAAATTGCGCGAGTGTCGTCACGAGACTGCCTCCACGGTCGAGCCTGCACTCAACTCGCTCAACCAGCGGTGGGCGACGGAGGCGAAGTCGCCGACTTCCTCCATCGGGTAGTGCCCGATACCTTCGAGCAGGGTGTAGCGGGCAAGACCTGGGTTCGACTCGTTGATAGCGTCAACAGCGGACTGGACACTCCGAGCGTCGATCCAAGGGTCCTCGTCGCCGGCGATCAGGTGTATCGGGCACGTGATGTCGCCGAGGCGGTCTCGGACATCGTGTGTGCCCCAACCGATAAGGTCGGTCGAGGAGATCTCCGGATCCTCGCGTTTGTGCATCGTGGCGATGACGTGCGCTCGACTTTCCGGTACTGCGCGGCCGATCGATGCCAGTGTGCCCAGGTAGGTCCGGTCCGCGCGACTGGGGCTGGCCACATCTTCGAGTTCGCGTCGAAGTCCGTCGACGTTCACGCGACCTGGCGCGGCCTCGGCTTCCATGGCGATGGCTCCGGCGAGCGGCTGTGAGGGCCTCGTTGCCAGTTCCAAAGTGAGTTTGCCGCCGATGGAGCAGCCGATGACGAACGGTGCGTGTACGTCGAGAAGGTCAAGGATCTTCCAGAGCCAGTCAGCATAGACACTCAGGCTTCTGATCGGTGCGTGTGCGGCGGGCTCGGAGCGTCCATGTCCGGGAAGATCCGGGACGATCACCCGGTAACCGAATTCGGACAGCGCCCTGGCGACGTGGCGCCATTGAACGCCGCTTTGACCCGCGGTGTGCAGACACAGAACCGTGGGTAATGTTGCGGCAGTACCATTTTCCGGTGTCACGATCTCGACGAATCCGAGCGCTCCGTCCACCTGAAGATACTTCGCTTCGATCATGCGTGGGACTCCTTCGCGATGATTCTGGCGTGCTCGATGATTGTTCCGAGAGGCTTGGTCAGTCGTAGATACTCGTAACCGTCTCCGCTGGAGGAGAATTCACCAGCGATTGCACGGCGCATGAAATCGCTGCGTTCAGCGCTGGCGAGCTCTACCCAGCGTTCGGCGGTGGTGATGAAGGTGAAGGTGGCGCCGTTGGGTGTACGCCTGGTGACGTCGACGATCCGGCCGCGATAGATACGCAGATGGACCTCGCGTGCATGACTGGGTCCGTCGATACATCGCAACCCGATCGTTCCGTCCCAGTTCGCCAGCGAATCGGCGAATGTCCCATCTTTACTGAGGGATTCACGCAAGGCTTCGCCCCAGCGCACGGTGCAGAAGTCGGCGCCTGGACCGTCTCCCGCTGCTGCGGTCCGCGGCGCGATCCACGTTTCGACCCCTTCTTCGCGGGTGTTGCCGGCCTCGTCGAGAAGTCGAACGTGGCGATCGACCTCGATCTCGGAGTCCCGGTTCGCGACTCGGGTGATCACCGTCTCGGCGCCGACGGCGTCGAGGTCGGTAACCGCGACGATACGACTCCACTGCAGTTCCGTGCGTACGGCGCCCAGGGCCACCGGCGTGGTCAATAGACCAGCGGCAACAATGCCGGTTGCGCCTACCTGTTCCAGTACCGAACGGTGAGCAGCAAACACACCCAGTAGATCCCCGATCGGGTGAAACGGTGAGGCGAACGTGTCACCGACTGCAATGCCGGTAGTCATCGACGTCATGACTGCGACCGTCCCAGCAGTTCGTCAGAGATGATTCGCATCTGAATTTCGCTCGTGCCTTCGAAGATTTTCGTCAGTCGTGCGTCGCGCCAGTGCCGTTCGACTTGGAAGTCCGTGGTGTAGCCGGCACCGCCGTGGATCTGTACGGCTTCGCTGGTGACGCGTTCTGCCATTTCGGTGGCAACCAACTTGCACATCGAGGCTTCGAGCGAGCAGCGGCGTCCGGTGTCGATGTCGGTGGCCACGGCGTACATCAGCTGGCGGGCAGCTTCGATATCGGCGGCCATCTTGGCGATCTTGAAGCGAAGGTGCTGAAAATCTGCGATGGGATGGCCGAATTGGCGGCGGGTGTGCATGTAGGCGATGGAGTCCTCGAGGGCCGCTCTGGCCAAGCCGATTGCTCGGGCGGCGGTGTGCGCACGACCGACTTCGAGACCGCTGACCGCGAGGTAGAAGCCTTTACCCTCCTCGCCGAGCATATTCACGGCGGGGACGCGGAAGTTATCGAACGCGAGTTCCCAAGTGCTCCAGCCGAAATAGCCGATCTTGCGTATTTTGGTGCCGCTGATGCCCTCGGGGAGGACTCCTCGTTCTTTGTCGATGAGGAATGCACTGATGCCGCGGTGCGGTTTGGCCGGATCCTTCTGTGGATCCGTTCGCGCGAACAGGACGAGATAGTCGGCCTCGTCGGCGTAGGTGCACCACATCTTGGTGCCGTTGATAATCCAGTCGTCGCCGCTGCGGGTTGCGCGGCACGAAATATTGGCAACGTCGGACCCTGCCTCGGCTTCCGAGAGTGCATACGCTCCGAGGTAGTCGCCGCTGGCTACTTTCGGGAGCAGCGCAGCCTCTTGTTCGGGGGTGAAACCGCCTCCCATCCCGTTTCCTCGCGCCAGCAGTCCCGAGACACTCATCCACGCGCGAGAGAGTTCCTCGGCGACGAGACAGTATTCGAAGACTCCGAGTCCGAGGCCGCCATGTTCTTCGGGAATCATGATTCCGAAGAAACCGACCTCTGACATTGCCTTCTTCAGCGAATCCGGAATGGCGCCTTGCAGGGGATCAAGTTCGTTCGCGACCGGGAGTACCTGCGTCATCGCGAAGTCCCGGGCCAGATCGCGGATAGCCAATCGGTCATCGGTGAGGTACCTCGGGGAATCGGTGCGCGGCTGAGACGGTCGATGAGTCATGACATGCTCCTGGTGACTGTCGTGCGTCCACAAATTACGACGCATCACATTAACGCTTGTTCACCAAGTAGAGCATGCGGGCCGCGAGTGCGTCAACGACACCCCAGCTGCACCCACCAATTGACGCGACATCAGGCCTGCCGGTATCCGACCAGATTCAGCCCATATTGGCCGTACGACCTGGCAACCTCCCGCGCAGACAGTGGACCGTCGTCTCGATACCAGAGCGCAATGCCCGAACACATCGTCAACACCGCAGTCACTGCTTGATGAACAAGCGGGATCACGAACTCTCCGCAGTTCACACCCGCTTCCGCGATCGCAATGAACTGATGTTCCTGGGCATCGCGCGAGCCCACCACTCGCTTTCGATCCACCTCGTCCAGATACCTCAACTCGGTGTTCGCCACGAGACACGCCTGGGCATTCGATGCCGTATACAACGCGTGCGCTTCAACTGCCGCCGCCCATTGCGCAGACGGAGACGCCCCCGCCTTACGAATGGCATTGCGGGTTGCAGTGAACTGCTCATCACTGGCTGCCCTCAGTATTTCAACCAGTATTTCGTCCTTGTTCTCGAAATGGTTGTAGACGTTTGCAGCGCTACAACCTGCACTTTTAGCGATATTGCGCAGGGTCGCCGCATGAAAACCGAAGTCGAAGAATTCCTGCAACGCAGTATCAAGGATCCGCTGACGCACGCTCCGGGTGTCTACGTTTGTTGATCGACTGTTCATACGCAAAGACTATGGCGCAACTCAAAGACCGTGCAAGCGGCAGTTTCCTGGGTGTTGACGGCGCCCCTCCAGATGGATTATGGTCCAAATCACATGAACGGGCGTTAATGTCTCGTCCCGTCAACTTCACTCACCAACACTTGGAGGTAAGGGCGTTGAGCACTCTCGAAGAAAGAATCGCGCGATTGGAGGATCTCGAAGCGATCCGCTACCTCGACGCGCAATACTGCCGACATCTCGACGACGGCAACTGGGACGACCTGATGACTCTGTTCACCGAAGACGGTGCTTTCGACGGACTCTCACACCCGGTAGGCAAAGCGGAGATGAAGGCGTTCTTCGCCGGACTTGCCGACGGTGGGCTCAGCGATTTCTGGCACTTCATCACCAACATGGAGATCGACCTCCACGGCGACACCGCCACCGTTCGATCATTCCTGTGGCAACCGTGCGTCTCGGACGGCGTTGCCTCCATTGCTGCCGGCCGCTACACGGACACGCTCGTCAAAATCGACGGGCACTGGCTTTACCGAGTCAAACAAGTTCGATTCCACTTCTTCGGACCACTCGAAGAAGGCTGGGCCGAGAACCAGTTCGCACTGGACACCGCCAAGCGCGCAGCGGTACACCCATGAGCACGCGTGCATGGCTACCCATCCTCATGCTGCCGGAATTCATCGAACTTCGGCGACGCCGTCGCACGGTGACCACTGCCCTCGGCCTGGTGGCGGTCACAATGTTCGGCGGCTTCCTCGTCGGCTTCGCATACTTCCCTACGCTGCTCGGTGAAAACGAACTCTTGGGCATACCTCTGTCGCTATGGGTGGTGTTCTCACAGTTCGCCGGAACCTGGGCCCTGGTGTACGCATACTTCCGGCTTTCCCGCACTTACATCGAACCGGCTACCGCCGCAGCGATACATGCCATCGAGCATCACGCCAAGGAGAAAGTCGTATGATCACCGAACCGAATTTCCTGGCGATAGGTGTCTGCATCGCCGTCATATCTCTCACCCTGTGGGTCACGTTCGCCGCCTCCCGCCGTAGCCGCAGCGCCGACGGGTTCTTCGCCGCTGGACGATCGATCACCGGATGGCAGAACGGATTCGCCATCGCCGGTGAATTCATCTCCGCCGGAAGCTTCCTGGGCACCACGGGCCTCATCTTCTACAAGGGCGTCGACGGCGCGGTCATTCTCTGCACCTCCGTCGTCTCGTTCCTCCCGGTACTGTTCCTCCTTGCGGAGAAAATGCGCAACGTCGGAAAGTTCACTCTTGCAGACGTTCTCGTCTTCAGAACCGGTGCACGGCGCGTTCGAATCGTCGTCGCCTTCAGTACGATCGTCACTGGCACATTCGTCCTGCTCGCACAGCTCGTCGCAGCAGGAGTGCTCCTGCAATCGGTGTCCGGCATCCCCTTCGGCCTGTCCGTCGTGGTCGCCGGAACACTCATGGGCATCTACGTCTTCGTCGGCGGCATGCTCGCCACAACATGGGTGCAGGTGATCAAGTCGACGATCTTGGCTACACTCGCCGTCGTCGTCGCCCTGGGCATCCTCACCAAATTCGGCTTCAGCCTGCCCCGCATGCTCTCCGGTGCCACCGACAACGCCGCAGCGGGCGACGCGATCCTCTCCCCCGGACTGATCTTCGGCCAGACCGGAGCACTCAACCTGGTCTCCTACTCACTGGCATTCGCACTCGGCACCGCCGGCATGGCACACATCCTGATCCGCTTCTTCACCGTCCCAGACGCTGGTACAGCCAGAAAATCGATCGGCTGGACAGTCGGACTGTGCAGCATGTTCTACCTGATCGTCATCGTGATGGGATTCGGTGCCGCAGCAATACTCGGGCCCGACGGTGCAGCGCGAGTCGGCGCAGGCGGCAACCTCGCAGCGCCGACCCTGGTCACCGAACTCGGTGGTGGAGTCGGCACGATCGGCGGTTCCATCGCACTGGCATTGGTCGCGGCTGTCGCCTTCGCCAGCATCGTCGCCGTCGTCGCAGGCGTCGTGATCTCTGCCGCAGGAACATTCGCACGCGACGTCTGGCCCAGCCTGACCCGAAACAACGACGACGAGAACGATGTCCGCGACGCAAAAGTCGCCCGCTACGCCGCAGTGGGATTCAGTATCTTCGCCGTCATCTTGACCATGCTCATCGGTGACTCCACTAACATCACCTACTTCATGGGGATGGCGTTCATGGTCGCTGGCAGCGCCCACCTGCCGAGTCTGCTGCTCAGCCTCAACTGGCGACGGTTCAACAGCACCGGCGCAGTCTGGGGAATCTCCGTCGGACTGGTATCAACCGTTGTCAGCCTGATGTTCACCGAAGCACTGTGGCTCGGCAGCGGACCGGCACCTCTGACAATCCAGCTACCCATCATCATCACGTTGCCGCTGGGCGCGGCCGCAGCGATCATCGGTTCCCTGCTCGGCGAGAAACGACACGGCCCCTCACCAGAGCGAGCCGAAAAGTTTGCCGAAATGCTCGTGCGTGCAGAAACCGGCATCGGCGCAGAACTGGCCGAGGTTCGGCCGTAGTAGCGCCTGATCCACGGTAGATGAAGGGCGTGGGTCCGCATAAAACGAGCGGACCCACTCCGCCGTGTCACAGCCAGGCCAGTGCAGCGACGACCAGCGCCTCGGTTTTGGTATCGAGCGTAGGTTGGATCACCGGCGCGAAAACAGCCGAGTGATTGACCGGAACATCCTCCGACACCCGACCCGCCAGCTCGGCCCGCCGGTAGACGTCAGGGTCGATTCCACCGAAACCCCAATACGTGTACGGCACACCCAGAGCCGTCGGAATGTCACTGAAATCCTCACTCGCCGTCTGCATCGGCAACACCACACTGCGCTCGCCGAAATACCCAACGAAGGCTGCGGCGACCCGAGCAGTCGCATCAGAGTCGTTGGCGGTCAACGGAAAACGGTCGAACAACTCGAACTCCGGGTCCTTCGGCGACCGCGAAGCCTGACATTCCGCGACGACGATCCGGCGGATCGCATCGAGGATCGCCGTACGAGTCGCCTCGCTGTACGTCCTGACATTGAGCTCGAGGACCGCATGATCGGCGATCACATTGCTCTTCGTTCCGGCAGCGATACGCCCGACCGTGAGGACCGCGGGTTCCCCCGGAACCGTTTCCCTCGAGATCACGGTCTGCAACCGGACGACGATCATCGCCGCCAACACCACCGGATCGACCGTCGCCTGCGGCATGGATCCGTGGCCACCGCGCCCGTGGACGATGATCCGCATGCTGTCGGCCGCGGACAGGACCGGCCCGCTGCGGGTGCCCACCACCCCCGCCGGAGCAGGCAACACATGCTGTCCGAGGGCGACATCGACCGTCGGGAACAGCTCTCCCAGCCGATCGTCGACCATTGCTCGGGCACCGTCGCCGACCTCCTCAGCTGGTTGGAACAGAGCGATCAGGGTGCCGTTCCAGTGTTCTACTGCGTCGGCGAGCAGCTGCGCTGCGCCGAGCAGGCAGGCGACGTGGACATCGTGACCGCATGCGTGCATGACCGGCACCTCGTCCCCGGCCGCATCCGACGCAGTACCCGTGCTGGCGTACGGCAGACCCGTCGCCTCCCGGATGGGAAGGGCATCCATGTCGGCCCGCAACAGCACAGTCGGACCGTCACCGCCCCGCAACACCCCGACCACCCCGGTACCACCGATTCCCGCGTGCACCGAAAACCCTGTCGCACGTAACCTTTTCGCGACGATGCCCGCCGTGCGATGTTCCTGATGCGAGAGTTCCGGATGCTCGTGCAGGTCCCGGTAGAGATCTTCCTGCCAACCTCGGACACCAGCCAGCCCGGCCAACACCGTCGCGCTACGCGAGTTCATGGACATCACTTCTCCTTCCGTCGGCGAAGCCAGACGTGAACGCCGCGCGCCCTGCCTAGGTTGTTCCTGGATACGGCGGACGAATGCCGTTGCTGCCCAGCGTTCTTCACGCTACGCCGTGCGGCGGTGCGTCGCCCTGCAAAAAAGAGGCCAACAACCTCAGTGGATCGTCATGGAGTCGCCACCGCCACGACAGTCGAGCATCGTGGTCCTGACCACCCTCCCGTGGGTCGGGCAACTATCAGCCGGCTAGATCGTCCGATCCGCCAGATCGACCGCGTCCCGGCGGACGGGGTGCATGCAGATCGAAGCGCACACCGAGCATCCTGACGACGAAACACACCGCCGCCGCACCCAACGCAGCACCCACGCCGCCATGACCGACACCGTGCGCAACAGCGAAACCAGCCGCCCCGATCAGAGCGGGAATGGCATAAAGCTCACTCCGCAGCACCGTCGGGATACGTCCGATCACAACATCGCGGATCGTCCCGCCGCCGACACCGGTGATCGCGCCCACGATGACCGACTGCACCACCCCGAAACCCAACTCCAGCGCCTTGTGCGCCCCGAGGACCGCGAACACGCTCAAACCGATGGCATCGAGCACCGTGATAGGCATCGCCAACCGCTCCAACCGGAAACTGAGGCCGAAAGCGATCAACGCTCCGATCGCGGCCACCGCCAGATATCGCAAATCGATGAACGTCGCCGGAGGAAGGGCGTCGAGCAACACATCGCGCACCGTGCCACCACCGAGAGCGGTGATCATGCCCAGCGTCACGACACCGACGATGTCCAGTCGGACGGCACGCGCCGCGGTCAATGCACCGTTCAACGCGAATGCGAAAGTTCCCGCCAGATCCAGCACAAACAACAGCAGCGGTTCGGATGCCATGGCTGAATGTCTACCCCCTCCGGGACATACGCACACGCCACGCAACTCCCAGATAACATCGAACCGGACCTTGTCAGCGCCGTTCGTCCCGCCGACCCCGACGCCAATGTCGACCGTGCGAACGCACGGACTGCGACGTTCATACACGCAGACAAACAGGCATCGCGGGCAGTGCGACTGCGCGCGGGTGATCTGATCGCCCGCACGGAGTCGCCCGCGTAGGACCGGGCCGGATTCCTCAACTTCCCGGTACCCGAATCAGTCCGCGAGCGGTGGTGTGCTCGACGGCGAGGGCGAACACTTTTCGCCAGCGCGGAGATCGGGTCGGTGTCCGTGTCGGCAATCCGAGCTTGAATTCGTTCTGGGACGAGGACTCTCAGGAGATCGTTACCAAGCGCTATGTCAACCGCGGGCTTGGCAGAAGGGCTGAGCCAATCACAGTTGTCCTCTTCGGTTTTCGGCGCTCTCCTCGTCAACGGAATCCTGACGATCGCCGTGTCCTGGCTGTACCAGCAACCACGTGCGTTCTTCTGCACGATGGCGCCGTCAAGTTGTTTGGAGTGCAGCTGTTTTCGGGTGCAGCGGGCCATCAGCGGAGCGGTGGTCAGGCTGCCGGGGCCAGCTCGGCAATCTGATCCCACACCTGGAATTCGGGGCATTGTTTCTCCGAGGATACGCTCGATTTCTCGTATCGATTCCCCACGGCGATGAAGATCCCAGATCAGATTCTCCAGTTCCACAATGAATCCGAGTGCCTCGCCCATCCATACCTCCACGATCACGCATCATCTCAGTAGTGATGCGTTGACTTGTTGAGACCAAGGCCCTTTCTGACGCACCGAGCTGTGAGACACCGCATGCGGCTCGGGGATCGCTGACCGACGCAACCTCCTGCATCATCGGAGGGTGACTTCACGGGGCGTTGTCCGATTCTGGAAGAGAGAAGACGGGTGGGGCGCCATCGACTGTGCGCAGACCCCGGTGGCTGCTGGGCGCATTTCAGTGAGGTCGAAATCGATGGATTCCGAGCGCTCGACCCTGGCCAAGAGGTCGACTTCGAGTGGCAGAAGCCAACCTGCCCAGTAGAGGGCTTCGCATTCGTGGCCACTCAGGTACGACCCGCCCAGGCCGATTGACGATGGGTCAGAGACACAGATGCCACACACGACGGTGGCTGGACGGTCAGCCCACGCGGATGCCCACGCCGGCGAGGAACTCGCGGGCACGACCCAGCCGGCGATCAGCGGAGAAGACGTACCACCGTTCGGCGAGGCCCTCCTGATGAACGAGGTCGCGGAACCGGTGGAACCCACCCTTACCCTCGATCGCCCGCTCCCGCAGCGCCGCATCATGCTGCCGCTCGGCGAAGGCCGCCATGTCGTGCCAACCGTCCCGCGAGCGGGTGCGGTCGAACCGGAGCCAACGGACGGGCTCCTCCCCCACGTCGACGGCGGCGTCCTCCCCGACCGTCATCGGGTCAGTGCTGCTCTCGTCGCAGACATCCCCGGTGCGCAGGTCGACGTAGCCACCGGTCCGACATACTCAAATCCCCCTCCAGTTCGGTACCGAGCATCTCGAGGTCGACCGGCACTACCTGCCCTGCGAGCGGATGGCCGCGCAGACACGCGAGCAGGTCCTCGGCCAGCACCTCGTCACCCGCGCCGGCGTGCCGAGTCAGCCGGTTGACGACCGACAGCGTCACCGGCTCGGCCTGCTCTCGTCGCGTTTCCAGTGCCATCGGTAGGCCGGCCCCCACCTGTTGCAGCGCGTCGTCGACGTCATGTCCCCTCACCGCGGCGAGGAAGCGGGCGCCATCTCCTGCCGCGATAGCTTCGCGCAGCTCGGACAGGTCGAGCGGGGGCACCTGTTCGCGTCCGGGCCACGCGTGCAGCAACATCGGATGCGGCTGGGTTGGTCTGCTCGGAACCCGGCTCTGCCCGTCGTCCTCAGCCCACCGGCGCCCGTACTGGTCCGGGATGTTGCCCCATCCCCAGTAAGGCAGCGGATGCCCTGGCGTGATTCCCAGCACTTCCACGGGGTCGACCTTGTCGCCGCCGACCACACAGCGGTGGGTCCAGTCATCGCCCAGGTCGAAAGTGAACCCGAACTCCGCTCCGGGCCCCAGGAGCCGAGCAACCTTGGCCGACTCGATATCCACCGACTCGGTGATGGGCCCAGCGATCGACCCAGCCATCTCGGCCCCCGTCGCCGCGTCGGTGACCACTCGTCCATCGGCAAGGGTGAACATCGACAGATGGGACCTGTCCCACCGTCCGAAGGCGTCGTTGACGGCATTCGCGAGTTCCATGAAGGTGTGCGACGGTCCGACCGCGAAGACGCGGCCGGGCCATGGCCACAGTTCCTCGCCGCGCCCGCCGAGCAGCTCCACCGTCACCGACAACCACGTTCGTGCCATCCCCCGAGGATGGCATGCGGGCCGCCGTCTGGCCACACCGCACACGGTGCACAAGCGCCCCATTCACCGATAGCCGATCCCCTTGCGATACGACCACGAGCAGCCCCACCCGATTGTGAGGGGAGTCGACATCGTCGGTCGAGTGGGGTCCGCTTCACAGCGAAAGCGATGCCGTACCAAAGTTGCCTCGGACCAGATTGGGCACCCCTTGCTCGACTCCGAAATAGCGCCTGCTGACACACTGCTGAAGGTCGGAAGTATCGGGCACTGGCTCTCAGGAGCGACCCGACGCCCAGAGTTCGGTCGATCTCGCGATCTCCGCGGCCCGCGCGGCCACCATTTCGGCGAGTTACTCACAGGTTGACCGCGGCACAGAACCTGTTGTTACGCAGCCAGATACAAGATTGTGGCCGACACGCCGTCACAATACTTGACCAGTTACATCGACACCCGAGGTTGGTCGATCTGCAACCCGATCCAGGGCGGCCCACACGACCTCGCAACGCTTCACGGTGACCTCATCGACATCGACGAGCAACGCGTCGAGCAGCGATTTGGGCTCACTCCGCCAACCCTGGGCGATCGCGCACACCTCCGAATACGAGAAGAGCCCTGACCCCTCAACATGAGAAATCCAGTCATCCACCGCGCCGCGATGGATCCGTTCGATCAGACCGACATCGACATCGCCGTCGACGAACTCGTAAGAAAACACAGCGGAAACAGCACTGTCCAGACCTGCCTTCGATGCGTGCATGTGCGGACCCTTCCTCGATTGAGGTGTCACTCCAGATGCGAGAGACTGCGCGAACATGACGAGGTGATCGCCGGAGACGTTTCTGTGAGCAGTGCGCCGGCTCACTGCTCGCATTGACGCGCACGGGAATCGCCAGGGCTCCGACATCTTCCGCTCGTCGACATCTCTGCTCGTCCGGCGTGGCAGTTCGGTGCGGAACCGCCCGTTCGTGAGCCGCCGGACATGCCTTGTTTCGGTGTCCGACGAAAGTCAATCCCATTTCGACGTCCAACGAGGGTCGACGAACGCGACGTGGACTGCACCCGACACCGAAACAAGTGCTGCGCGATGACGGCCGTCCACCCACATTCCACCGTTCCCGACATCGAGCGGTCGGGAAAAGAGCTCACCCCACGCGACGAGGTCGGGACCGCAAACCCGCCCTCAACACCACGCCGCGTCCAGGAATCGAATTCCCACCCGGATGCTGATCATGGACGACGATGACACTCAGGTTCACGACGGTCAGCCAATCGACGCCGGGATACCCCTCACGAAGTCGCGAATTGTTCGCTTCCACAACGCCGCGCTTACCTTAGACAGGGTCGAGACGGGCCGTACAACGAAATCCATACAAGTGATTCTCTCCCGAGCGATACCGATATCGATATCAGCGTGAAACGGATGCTCGCAGGTGCTGATTACCCGGCACACTGCCAGATTCGACGATCGGCGCAGTAACGGTCGCGTCTGTTGCTTTCGCTCATCGTCCGCGTCACCGACCACAGGATGGTTTTTCGTGTATCCGACTCCGATCCAGTCCGGCCATGTCCGCGCTGTCGGCTACCCCCTGGGGCAAACGCACATTGGTCGTTGCCTTTCATCATGGCCGCACCTACGAACACTGCGACCTCGCACAGGTTCTCTTCGACGAGCTGACTCATGTGTAGCGAATCCGTGGACGAGAATCGGCGATGCGAAACGGCACGGCTGCAACGAAATCCGGCCGATCTCGCACAGGAAGCGGCGATGCTCGCAACGTGTTCGCGCAGTAGGATTCTCGCTGCGCGCCGGGTTTGCGCCCGGACTTGGTGCGCACCGATTTCGGTGCCACATTAGTCCGCGATCCTGGCCTTCAATTCGACGTTCCCCTGGTCAAACGTTTCGACCAGTTCGATGAGTTGGTCACTACGTTGTCCGGGACACATGATCTGTTGTCTCGCAGCCTGATACGAGGCCATGACCGACACGCGGTCAAAGCACCTGACCAGATACCGGCTGTCACACGGCAACATTGGTGACGAATGCTCTGTGACCGATTCTCAGCGGTCGTTGCAACTCCCACGGTTTGGGGTGTTGCAACGACCGCCAGAACCTGAAGGCCTCACACGAATTGTACGGGTCCTTCGCCGTCCATCCGGGACTATTCCGGGCCGTGACCGCCACTGCTTCCGGCGCTACCACTACCCGTACCGGTGCCGGCGCCGCTTCCGCCGGAGGAACCAAATTTGAAGCAGAATTCGATGAATGCCGAGATTGCGCCAAAGAAATCGGGCATGGTTGAGCCTTCCTGGTTGGGGGAATGCCGAACACGGTAAATGTTTAACGAGAGAGCACCGAAAATGTGCAGTCGACATTTACCGAAATAGATCGATCTTGCGTCCTCGCCGATCATATTGCTTTATCGATCAGAGAGACGGTGATACGTCCGCGTGAGCGTTAATTGATATCACCATAAGCAATGTAGATTCCAGACGAAAGAGATACCAGTTCATTCACGGTTACACTTACTTTGGATCTGAACTCGCGGGTTTGCGGATCGTAACTGGTCGGCTTCTTTGTGGTATCCAAGGATTTCCGGTTGCGAGACAAGTGGGCGCATCGAGACCATCGGCACCATGCTTCGCACACGATCGCGCACCGATATAACCCCAAGCTCGCACCCACCGCCCTCTGCACCGAGGATCGGGCGCATCGTCAGCGCGGCGGAGCGAGATGCCCATGGACCACGCGCTCCCACCACGAATCGAGCGGACTCGGTTCGGGCCACACGATCACCTCCCCCGAGAACTGCAACACCCTCCGAACCGGGTGAGGCTGCACCGACACGCAGGTCGCCCTCGGTCCCGCACACCCCTCCCGATCGCATTCCGCTTCCACCATTCCGCGAGTGGCGTTGCCGGAAGAGGGCGGCGGGCAGTGTTCGCGTTCGTCGAATCCGTCGACCGCGAGGTCGACCGCGAGGTCCACCGCGAGGTCCACCGCGAGTAGGTATCGATCCGGCGAGGCTTCGGGTGCGGACACTGTCGGATTCCGGGCAGCGGTGGCACCGCTCACTCCGCCACCACGGGCGGTGTCAAGGATTTCGTCACCGCCCGAACACATGTCAGCAAGCCTGCGCGACGACCCGGCCGCGGAGGCAGAGGGCGTGGCGTGGTCCTGAGTCATTCCGCACTACTCCTTCTCTCAAACTACGGACGTGAACCGCGTTTGCGGCACCAACCGAAGCTGAAAATGTGAGTCATATCACGACGTTTAATTGAATAGTTCCAACTCACAGGTTCCCACCTGCCAACTATCCAAACATCCAAACGTCCAGTACAGGACGAATATTCGGCCAGACTCCAGGACCGCGGGCCGTGCTGTAGAACTGAAAAACAACACACCATGTGTGATCAATACCACATGCATCAACGGCTGGCACCTACGTCGAATATCAGCTCCTGAAGTCGGAGCCCGCACACACCGACCACGACCTCAGAAACAGTGAAGGACACGCATGCTGCTCCCGATGTCACCGACCGATTCGATGTTCCTGCTCGGCGAATCCCGCGACCACCCGATGCACGTCGGAGGCCTGGCCCTGTTCGAACCGCCGGACGGCGCCGACGCCCAGACTATGCGGGCGATGCTCGACGCCGCGCTCGCCCGCGGCACCGTGGCCCCGCTCCTGCGCAAGCGGGCCCGCCGATCGGTGACCACACTGGGCCAGTGGGGCTGGGAGGAAGGCACTCCCGTCGATCTCGGCCACCACATCCGCCACGACGCACTACCGGCGCCCGGCGGGATCACCGAACTGATGACCTTGGTCGCCCGCCTGCACTCCGGATTGCTCGACCGCAGCCGGCCGCTGTGGGAGATGCACCTGATCGAGGGCCTCACCGGCGGCCGTTTCGCGGCGTACATGAAGATCCACCACGCCCTCGCCGACGGCGTGTCCGCGATGAAACTGCTGCGCAGCGCACTCAGCGAAGACCCCGACGTCTCCGGCATGCCCGCCCCGTGGGAGCCGCTTGTCCGCGAGCGACCCGCCCTCCGTCTGGTCCCGAACCCGCCCGCCGGCGGCCCCGGCCCCTTCGACCTGCCCGCAGCCGCCTTGCGCGCCGCCCGCAGTGCCGCCGGAGAGGTCGCCGGAGAGGTCGCCGGGATGGTGCCCGCGATCGCGGGCACCATCGACCGGGCCCGCCGCCAACGCGGCGGACCCCTCACCCTCTCCGCACCCAAATCCATGCTGAACGTGCCGATCGGCGGCGCCCGACGGTTCGCGGCCCGGTCCTGGCCCATCGAACGCCTCCGCCTGGTCGCCAAGTTCGCCGACGCCACCGTCAACGATGTGGTGCTCGCGATGTGCTCCGGCGCCCTGCGCACCTACATGAACGACCTCGATGCACTGCCCGCCGACCCGCTGATCGCGATGGTTCCCGTCTCACTGCGCGACCAAGGTCAGGAAACCAAGGCGGGCAACGAAATCGGAGTGCTGATGTGCAACCTCGCCACCCACCTCGCCAACCCCGCAGCGCGGTTCGACGCGGTGCGTGTCTCCATGCGCGAAGGCAAGAACGCGATGCGCACCCGCAGTTCGGCGCAGATCCTGGCGATGAGCGCCCTCGGCACCGCACCACTCGCGCTAAGCATGCTCGGACTCGGCGGCCCGATCCGCCCACCGAACGTGATGATCTCCAACGTGCCCGGACCCAGCACGCCGCTGTACTGGAACGGCGCCCGACTGACCGCGCTGTACCCGCTGTCCATCCCGGTCGACGGACAGGCCCTGAACATCACCTGCACCAGCACCGACGACGAGATCGCGTTCGGGCTCACCGCCTGCCGGCGCGCCCTGCCACCACTGGCACCGCTGCTCGACCATCTCGACGACGAACTCGGCGCCCTCGAACACGCCCTCGGCCTGTAAACCACGACACCGAGATGATTCACCACCCGCATGATCCGACGTCCACAACAGCAACTGCTCCGGCATGGCCGAATTCGCAACCTCGACAAAGGAAGTAAACGAATGAACGCATCGAAGACACCCGCAATCCCCCGCCGCGCCGCACCCGGAGGGTCGATGAGTACCGAGGACATCAAGGCCCGGATCGAGGCCATGTTCGCCGACAGCCCCGCGCCCGCTCCCAGGGCACCCCGCAAGAGGAGGTTCGCATGAACGCGAACGTGACACAACTGCTGCTGGTGCTGACTGTCGGGATCGGCGGCACCGCCGCACTTCAGGCAGCACTTCGGCGCCGCGGCAGCCAGGCGTCCCGCTTGGGTGTACACCTGATGCGGCCGGACGAGTAGCCGGCCAGCGGCGCTGCTGCGGCTGGGTCGTCATGCCTCCTAGTTCCCGGATCGACGGTTCCCGGCTCGACGCAACATCGCATCGCGTACATCGTGGACCAGGACAGACCGCTGATCTCCACCAGCTACGCCCCGCTATAGCCACCCCTCCGATAGTCGCCGAGGAAGCTTCTTACGTTGCAGCGGAATCAGTTTCGGATACTTCCCCTTCACACGTCCGGCCGCCTTCGCCTATGCCGCCGAATCCATCAACAGGACCGCAAACCTCGAAATGCATGATTCATATCCCTAACCCGTTGCGGCGGAACGCCTCGAACACATCCGTCACTGCGCACACGTCGACAGAGAACGATCGCGTCAGCACCAGCCGTGCAGCGACCACGCCCGCCACTCGTTGCATGTTTTGCACCTTCGCCGCACGAGAAGATCCACCGGCCGGCGGGATCTTTCCGCTTCCACGTCCCCGAGGCCCGGGCACCAGGCGCCGTGCGCGCCCGCCCCGGACGACAGTGCCGCCGGATTGTCTTCTCAATCGTAGGAAGAGACGAGGACTGATGAGATCACCGAAAATGGCCACCAACTCGAGGTTCGTCCTGTTCATCGGACACCCCTCCGACTTGCGCGAGGTGGCGCACTGGGCCGCGATGCGTCAATGGGCGCCAGAACATGCGCTCGAGCTGACCCGAACATTCGCCGCGGGACCGCTCGTGTGCGCCATCGCAACCGAGGACGTTCTGGGCGGGATCTGCTCGCCGTCGGAGGCGACGACGATGCAGAAAGTCGTCAGCAATGGCGTTCCCTGCGTGAACGTGTGGGAGGCACCCGACCGGATCCTGCACTGTCTCGATCGACTCTCCGATACACCGATCCGCTGACCACGCTGAAGCGTGAATCCAATTTCATGCCAAACGGATTCAAGTCTCGAACGTCGAAAGATTCCCAGCTCTCATCGTGAGATCAGGGACTAATCTGAACTAGACGGATATCCATCTCCTGCTCTGTACTTCTGTCGCCGATCTGCCTACTGTGAGCATGCGGAGCCGGTTGTGAGGGGTCAGCTCACGCGGATAGTGGGTCTTGCGTGTTGTGTGCTCAATGCGGATGACGTTGGACAGCCCCCGGCCTCTCATCGCCTCGGCCGGGGGCTTCAACTCTCACGGAGCAGTTATCCCGTTGCGCGGGACAATAAAACGTCGATGCCATCGAGTGTCGCGGCTGCAGCCGCGACGAAAGCCGCGACCGAGCGCCGATCCGACGGGCGTGGACAGCTGTCCCGACATTTACCCGTCCGGCGCGCAGATGATCAAGCCGCGCGGCTCGTGGCCGAGCGGTTCGAACGGATCAGATCCGTCGATCGGAGCTCCTGATACGACACCAACTTCCACGCGCCAATCAGTGCATCACGCAAACTTCGCTCATCACTACCTCCAAAGGTCGATGTGGCGACCCTTTCCGGATCTCATGCACCGCTCACCGTGATCACGAACCGGCCATCACCATCGGGTGCACCACAGACAAGGTGCGCACCCAATGATCTTCAGCGACGGCTGACGCGAAGTCGGACAAAGACGACTGCGCAGGTTCCTGCCGCCGGCACCCCGAAGCGCATGCGATGACTGATCTCATCGTCTGCGTGATCTCGTCGATGCGGCGGACGATAGAGCCGACTGTGCAGGCATGCGCAGCTCGCTTCTAACCACCGCCTCACTGGCGGTGGCGGGCTACGATCAGATGGTTCGACGCAGACACTATGCGGCGGTTGCCTTTCGGATGTCCGAATTGGTGCAGCACACGTCCGGTTTGCCGGGGCGGTGCTCAGAAAGCAGCCGGAACAACGATGGGAGAGGCGAATCGGCGCCAATGCCGAAGCACCGTCGAAACCGAACCGCCTCGACGTGAGACACGCGGAGCTGCGAGCGGCGGAAACTGCAAAAGCAGAAAGGCCGAACCACCATGAGCACCTACAAGGTCGGCTACTTCGTCGGCAGCCTCTCCTCCACCTCCATCAACCGGATCCTGTCGAAGGCACCGCACTCAAGGACGCGATTTCCGGAGTGGATGCGGTGCTCTTCGTCTCGCCCGAGTACAACCGCTCGATCCCCGGAGCTTTGAAGAACGCGATCGACTGGGCGTCGCGTCCGTGGGGCCAGAACTCGTTCGATCACATCCCCGCTGCCGTGATCGGCGCATCCATCGGCGCGATCGGCACCGCCGTCGGTCAGCAGAGCCTGCGGGCGGTACTCAGTTTCTGCAACGCCCGACAGATGACCGCGCCGGAGGCCTACATCCACTACACACCCGAGGTGTTCGGCGACGACGGCACAGTACACAACGCCTCCACCGAGAAATTCCTGCGCAACTACATGACCGAGTTCCGCAATCACATCCACCGGGTCCTCACCGTGCTACCGCGCTAGCGCGCTAGCACGCAGTCACAGCGATCGGTTCCTGCGCGCGAACGGGCAGCATCACCACCACTACCCGGCGCGACGACGGTGTCAGAGCCACGCCAGCGCAGCCACGACCAGCGCCTCCGTCCCGGTATCGAGCGTAGGTTGAATCACCGGCGCGAAGACAGCCGAGTGATTGACCGGAACATCCTCCGACACCCGACCCGCCAGCTCAGCCCGCCGGTAGACATCAGGATCGATACCGCCGAAACCCCAATACGTGTACGGCACACCCAGAGCTGTCGGAATGTCACTGAAATCCTCACTCGCGGTCTGCATCGGCAGCGGCCGACTACGCTCGCCGAAATGCGCAGCGAACGCAGCCGCAACCCGCGAGGTCGCATCAGAGTCGTTGTCGGTCAACGGAAAACGGTCGAACAACTCGAACTCGGGATCCTTCGGCGACCGCGAAGCCTGACATTCAGCCGTCACGATCCGGCGGATCGCATCGAGGATCGCCGTACGAGTCGCCTCGCTGTACGTCCTGACATTGAGCTCGAGTACCGCATGATCGGCGATCACATTGCTCTTCGTTCCGGCAGCGATACGCCCGACCGTCAGAACTGCGGGTTCCCCGGGCACGGCTTCCCTCGAGATCACGGTCTGCAACCGGACCACGATCATCGCCGCCAACACCACCGGATCGACCGTCGCCTGCGGCATCGACCCGTGGCCACCTCGCCCGTGGACGGTGATCCGCATACTGTCCGCCGCGGACAGGACCGGCCCGCTACGGGTGCCCACCACCCCCGCCGGAGCAGGCAGCACATGCTGGGCGAGGGCGACGTCGACCTTCGGGAACAACTCTCCCAGACGATCGTCGACCATCGCCCGGGCACCGTCGCCGGCTTCCTCCGCCGGTTGGAACAGAGCGATCACGGTGCCGTTCCAGTGTTCTCTGCCGTCGGCGAGCAGCTGCGCTGCGCCGAGCAGGCACGCAACATGCACATCGTGACCGCACGCATGCATGACCGGCACCTCGTCCCCGGCCGCATCCGACGAGACAGCCGTGCTGGCGTACGGCAGACCCGTCGCCTCCCTGATCGGAAGGGCGTCCATGTCGGCCCGCAACAGCACAGTCGGACCGTCACCGCCCCGCAACACCCCGACCACCCCGGTGCCACCGACGCCCTCGTGCACCGAAAACCCTGTCGCACGTAATCTTTTCGCGACGATCCCTGCGGTGCGGTGTTCCTGATGCGAGAGTTCCGGATGCTCGTGCAGGTCCCGGTAGAGCTCTTCCTGCCACCCTCGGATACCAGCCAAACCGGCCAACACCGTCGCGTTCCGCGAGTTCGTGGACATCACTTCTCCTTCCGTCTGCGACGCCGGAAACGCTCCGAATACCGCCACGCGATACGTTCCGGCAGAATCCAACCCCGCCAACGCGCAAGCAAGCACAACACCGCACCTACCGCCGTTGCGGCAACCAGACCGGCCTGCGGGTACCCGCAATACTGAACCAGCACCAGCGTGCCACTGGCAACCAGTGCGCACGTGGCATACAGGGTATTCCCACCGAATATCGCCGGGATCCTGCCCACCGCAATGTCACGGACCACGCCACCACCGACCGCGGTCACCGTGCCCAACAACACCGCCGGCATCCACCCCAACCCGACCGTGAGCGTTTTCTGCGCACCGGCCGCGGCCCAACAACCCAATGCCAGAGCATCTATGAACGGAAACAACCGATCCCAGCCGCGCCCCTCGAACCGCACCGCGAACGCGACCACCGCGCCGATCAACGCCGTCGTCACATACGCGTAGTCCGTCAACGCCACCGGCGTACCGTGCTGCAACAACGTGTCACGAATGATGCCCCCACCGAGCCCCGACACGATCGCGAGCACCGCGAACCCGACCAGATCGAGGCGGTGACTGCGCGCGACTGCACCACCGAGCAACGCATTGGCGAACACCCCAGTCAGATCGAGCGCCCGAAAAAGATCCGGCACCGACGCAGTGACAGACGCCATCACACCTGCCCCTCTCCGGCCACAACGCGAACCAGCGGCACCCTTCGCACGATAATCGCCCTACGCTCACATTCGAATGCCCTTGAGCAACACGGCGACGTTTCGCCAGATGATTCGATAGTGACCACGGAATGTAATCCCTTGCAGTGAAACGATTTCCAAAACCCCTTTCTCGGTCTGCGTTGCAGAAGCGGAAACATCCCCGACTCTGCGTGCCATTCCGCGGTGCGCCGATAGCGGCTCTCACCGCACTCTCCGCGACACTCCCGGCGGAAGATCGCGCCCGCCGTGACCGACGCCCCCTGCCAAACAGGTGACCCAGGTCACTCTCTAGAGATTGCGACCCTTCAGGGCCATCGCACCCACCGAAAGACAAGGGTGGCCACCTACCCGAGCACGTAGGTGCGGCCGCGAACTCAGACCGGCTCGTTCCGGGACTGCTCGACCACCCAGGCAGCGATCTGCGCGCGCGAGGTGAACCCGAGTTTGGTGAGGACGTGCTCCACATGGCCCTGCGCGGTGCGCGGCGAGATCACCAATGTGGCGGCGATCTGTTTGTTGGTCAGGCCCTGAGCGACGAGGTCGGCAACCTCACGCTCACGCTTGGTCAACTCCACCGACGGCCCGCCAGTGTGCGCCGTATCCGGGGGTTGCCGGCCGAGCGCATACGCGAGCGCCCCAGCCATACCCATGCGCCGACCCTCCCGCCGGGCCGCCCCGAACGCCTGCTCGCCGAGCGCGCGCCGCGTCGTCTTCTCGCATTCCTCCTGGTAGGGCAGCAGCGTGGGGAACACGATCGTGACGCTGCCGACGGAGTGCGCCAACTCCTCGGCGGCTCCCAGCAGCACGGCGGCGCGCCGCGCATTCCGTTCCCCGGCGGCAATCCAGGCCAGCACCTCCAGGCACACCGCGCAGGTGAGCGGATCGTTCACCTGTTCGGCGAGCGCCAGCGCCAGCTCGAGCAGCCCCACCGCTCGACCTAGGTCACCCTGTCTCCAGACCGCGACACCCATGGCCCACAGCGTGTACGAGCGATACACCGATTCCCCGTGAGATTCGGTGATCGCGAGCGCCTTTTCGTAACAGCCGATCGACCGCTGCGATTCGCCGAGCAGGTCGTACGCCAAACCGAGTATGTGCAGTACACCGACTTGCAGTGTGAGGTCGCCGCGGGCGTCGAACACCTCCAGCGCCTTCTCCAGATGTGAGGCGGCGCGGGGAAGATCACCACGGAACAGTGCCAGTTCCCCGTAGGCGTGGTCGAGGAGGGCGTGGATCAGGGGGTCGGTGAACTGCGCGGCAAGCGCGCGACCCTCCTCCACCAGCGCAGTCGCCGCCAGCAGGTCGCCCTGCACAGCGGCCAACAGACTGTCCGCGCAGATCGCCCGGATGCGTCCCGCTGTCGGCTGTCCGGTCTGGCGGGTGAGGAAGCGGTCGAGCCACTGTCGACCCTCGCTGTACAGACCGCGGGAGAGCGCGAACGGAAACATCGCGGTAGCCATACGTAGTCCGGCCTCGGCTCCCGCGTCATCGTCGGAGAGGCAATACTCCAGCGCTTCCCGTATGTTCGGCTGCTCCCGATCGAGGCGGCCGATCAGCTTGAGTTGCCGAGGGCTGATCCATCCGGCTTCGGCGTCGATCACCAACTTCCGATACCAGTCCCGGTGCCGGCGGCGCAGCGGCGCATATTCGCCGGCCTGCACGATCTTCTCCCGGCCGTAGTCATGGAGTGTCTCGAGCAATCGGAAATGGACGGCGGTGTCCGATTCCTCTCGGATCAGGATCGACTTGTCCACCAGTGAGCTCAGTGAGTCGAGCAGGCCCTCTGGCGTCTCGTCGTCGCCGCAGACACCTTCCGCCGCGTCGAGTTCGAAGCTTCCCGCGAACACCGACACTCTGCCCCACAGCTGCTGTTCTTCGGGAGTGCACAGGTGGTAGCTCCAGTCGATACTCCATCGCAAGGTCTGCTGCCGCGTCGGCGCGTCCCGGCTACCGCGGGTCAGCAGCGTGTAGCGATCGTCGAGCCGCTCCAGGATCTGCTGTGGCGACATCGCCCGAAGCCGGGCCGCCGCCAGCTCGATCGCCAGTGGCAGCCCGTCCAGGCGTTGGCAGATCCGGGCCACCGTGGTTTTGTTCTCCTCGGTGAGTTCGAAGCCCGGCACCGCGGCGGCTGCTCGTTCGGCGAACAACGTCACCGCGTCGTATCGGGGCAGCACACGTAGCGTCGGCTCCCGGTCAGGGTCGGGGACCGACAACGGAGACACCCGCAGCACTGATTCCCCGCCGATGCCCAGGGGCTCGCGCGTGGTCGTCAGGATTTTCAACTGCGGGCATGCGCGCAGTAGCGCTTCGGCCAACCCCGCGACTGCGTTGATCACCTGCTCACAGTTGTCGAGGACCAGCAACAAGGTCCGGGAGGCCAGAAACTCCACCACAATGTCCTGCAACGGCCGCGCCGACTGGTCGCGCACTCCGAGGGTGGCAGCCACCGCGGCAACCACCAGCGACTCGTCGTGCAGCTCGCCCAGCTCGACCAGCCACACCCCGTCGGCGAAATCGCGCTGTGCGTTCGCCGCGACCCGCAACGCGAGACGTGTCTTGCCGACGCCACCGACCCCGGTCAACGTGACCAGCCGGGACGCCGACAGCAGGTTCTTCACCTCGGTCAGTTCGGTGCGGCGACCGACGAAGCTCGTCAGCTCCAGCGGCAGGTTTCTGTCGCCTCTCCGACCGGCGGGCGATGCGGGCGGGCGCCATCCACGCGGCGGCGGCGGATCCCGCCGCTCGGCCCCCGGTTCGGCGCGCAGCGCCATCTCATCGACCGGGAACCCGTGGCGGACCTGCAGCTGCCGCAGGTCCTCGCCGAGCGCCGATGCGGAGGGCCGGTCCCCCGGGTCTCGGGACATTGCCTTCTCGATGACCGCGCACACGTCGTCGGGGAAGCCGTTCTCCCGCAGGTCGGGTACTGGTTGTGCGGTGATCCGCAGGAACTGGGTCACCACCTGCTCGCCGCTGCGGCGCTCGAAGGCGGCGTGCCCGGTGAGCGCGCTGAACAGGGTGGCTCCGAGCCCGTAGACGTCCGAGGCCGGGCTCGGCGGTTCACCGCCGAGTACCTCCGGGGCGGTGAACGCCGCCGAACCCGTGACGGTTCCGGTCGCGGTCGTGAAACCGTCGGTGATGTGCGCGATCCCGAAGTCCGTCAGGGCCGGTTCACCGTAGTCGGTGAGCAGAATGTTCGCCGGTTTCACGTCGCGATGCACAATTCCGAGCCGGTGCGCGGTCTCGAGTGCGCCCGCCATCTTGACCCCGAGACGCAACGTGTCCTCCAGCGCGAGCGGCCCGAGCCGGCGGATCCGGGCATCGACGGAGCCTTGCCGGTGGTACGGCATCACCAGGTAGGGGCGCCCGGTGTCGGTGACGCCGACCTGCAGGACGCCCACAATGTTGGGGTGCCCGGTCAGGCGCCCCATTGCCCGCTGTTCCCGGAAGAAGCGTGCCCGGTTCTCCTCGCCGAGGTCGGCGGTGAGGACCTTCACCGCCACCGTGCGGTCCAGCGCGGTCTGGGTGCAGCGGTAGACCACACCGAATCCGCCGCGCCCGATCTCCCGGGCGTCGTCGAAGCCCGCCGCTCCCAGCTCTTCCGCGACGAACGGAAGCAGGTCACGACGGGTGTGGAGTGGATCGTCCTCGACCATCGGTTACTTCGATTCTGCGGCATCGTCGATGATGCACCGTCGTGTTACCTCTCGATGATGTTCCCTTCGGGCATCACCGTCAACGCAGCGCGTGGCCGAGGTCTGTGGCTGGGACGGTATTCGCCACCCGCGGTCGTCCGCAGTCACCGACGGAGGCAAGAGCACAAGACGCCGTACAGTTCGTAGCTGCCCAGGACCGTCGCGCCGGGCCCGAAGCGGCTCTGCTGTACGTATACAGAAGCGATCAGATACCGAGAGCCTTCGACAGCGCCGGCCACGCCTTGGGGAAACGGTGACGCCAATATCCCCACGAGTGGGTGCCGTTGGGCTCGTAATCCACGGTGGCCGCGATATCGAGTGAACGCAGTCGTTCGTCGAAAGCGTGAGTACACATGTTGGATACCGCCTCGATAGTCCCGCCGACGATCAGACGATCGGCCAGGCTCGGGGTCTGCAATGTCTCGTTCTCACCAGGCGTACCCGGCGCCGCGGAAAGGTAGATTTCCGTTCCCCGAAGTTGCTCGGCATGCAGAAGTGAGTCGTGGGCTTCCCACTCCGGTCCGCCAAGTTCGCCCCACATGTTGCCCGGGTCCCCACCACGCGAGGTCACGGTCGACAAAATACTGGCACGACCCCAGAAATCCGTCGTCGAATAGCAACCGCTGAAACCCGCTACTCCCTTGTACATTCCGGGGTGTCGCCCCGCAAGCATCATCACGCCCTGCGCACCCATCGACGTGCCCGCAATCGCCTTGACTCCGTTGGTCGCAAACCGTGCATCGACGAGCGGCGGCAATTCCTTCGTGAGGAAGGTTTCCCACCTGTGCAATCCGAGTTTCGGATCCACATTCTGCCAATCCGTATACATGCCGGCCTTGACGCCGTCGGGCAATCATGAACTCACCGGGGCGCGGTCACCTTGTCGGCAGACTATTTGCCGGCAGGCTTCGCCAACTCTTGGAACAACTTGTCCGTCATCTGCACAGCCCGATCCCCACCGTCCGCGTCAGCGACGAGCACTGCAAATGCCAGATCACCGCGTGATCCGAAGAACCAGCGATCGTCACCGCTCGCAGCCCCCGCCGCCATGAGATCGGGGTACCCCACCAGCCCACCGGCGCCGCGCATGGAGTCGCGCAGACGGTTGTTCACATCGGCCGGCAATGCGGAGGCGGCGACGTCAGTGGTGACCGGCTGACCGAACACCATCATCGGCGTCGGAGCACTCCCGCGGGCGATAGATGCTGCGAGCATTGCCATTCCGAACGGAGTGACCTGCGGATCGCCGGTGTTCACTGTCTTGTTCGACGCCAGAATGTTGCTCACGGACTGATTGCTACCCGGGCGGTCGGACGCAAATACGGCCGTCTGTTGGTCCAAGCCGGGGATGTTGAATCCGTTACCCAGGCCGAGTTGCTGCGCGGTACTCGCCAATTGTTCGGGAGACACCGCACGGGGGTCGACGCCGTTCTGAATTGAGGCGGCGAACCGGACGAGGTCGAGGGCACCCCCGGCCGGACGTAGTCCGGTAAATGCGATCGGCCCCTGTTCGATTGCCTGATTGTTTTGTGCTGCAGCAAGAATCGCACCGTCAGAGGGTCGGATCGCGACGATGGCTGCGGGAGTTCCGGCACTGACGACAGCCTCGATGGCCGCGAGTTGTGTGTGAGAGTCCAAGGTTGCGGCTACATCAGGACCGGGAGGCCCTTGGACGCCGGCTTGCTTGGTCGGCACACCGCCCGAATCAACGAGGTTGACGGCCCATCCTGCGGTGGCGTCGCGGTTTGCCTGCCACACAGTGCGCAGCGGATCCAGGAGCGGCGAGCCGATCCGCCTGTCCGACGCGATCAACTTGGGTGTCTTGACAACTACAACGCCGGGGATGGCGAAATCGCTTTCGAGATAGGCGTAGTCGGGGTCACGGAGGAGTACCGCGGTGACCGGCTTGCCGGGGTTCGCCGCGAGGTCGGCGAGCATCGATTCCGACGTCACGAGCGGAGCGACGGGTTCGATGACTTTCGCGAGTCGCGTGGTGGTGTCGACGGGATCGGGCATTGTTGCCGGGTCGAGGGTGATGGCGTTGATGGTCTGCTCGTTCATAAGCAGAGTGCCGCCGGCGTCGACGACCTTGGGCGGCGCCGCATCGGTCCGGGTGTAGGAGACTGTGCGTCCATTGCCGAGGCCGGGAACGATGACGGCCGGATCCCAGGACAAGCGCCAACCGACGGAGAGGTCGCGGACTTCGCCTTGCGACTGGTAGGTCCAGTCTTTGCCTTCGCCGAAGTTCCAGGCGGCATCGAGTGTGAAGAATGCGGAGTCGTTACCGAGGTCCATAACCTGCGCGACGTCGAAATCTGTCGACTTCGCGTCGAGGCCGTCAAACATCTGCGCGATCGATGCGCGGGCGGCGTTGGGGTACGAGGTGAGGTCGGCGGCGGCGTCGATGTCACGATTGTTGAGGGCATTGACAAAGTCTTCGACCACCGAAGCGGCATCGGTCTTCTTGTCTCCCCCGACGACGCACGATGCGAGTGCCACTGTCATAACGACAGCAGCTATCGAGGCAATAACGTATTTCCCGCGACGGCTTATCTGTGATCCGGTCCCCATTGCAGCAACTCTTCACTCCAGTCACACCGGTAACAAGCACGGGATGCCTACGAACGTGTCACGGTCGAGCCAGGAGGCGTCATCTGAGCCATCGAGGCGGCATCGAACTGCAACCGCAATCAGGTTTCAGCGCAGAAAAGTACCCGCTACCTGGACAGCGAGTGCAGAATTTCGGCCCCCGCACGGATCGCCCGCCTCCACCCGAAACTGACCTTGCACCTCCCGACGAGAAGGACCGCGAATGACAGTGTTCCAGAGCATGTTCCGTAGAAACCTGCCGTTCACCGTCTAGCGGCCGAACCTTGCCCGCCCACAACACGAAAAACCCAAGGGACAACCCGACACACGAAGTCGGCCCCACAACCACACCCACCCACCACCCAATGCCGCGCAACAGAATTCACAACGACTGAATCTACGAAGGTCGACCGCTTTCTGGAAAAGCTTGCCACGTACTGCGCCACGGTGGACGGCTCGGCAATCGAGCGGGAAGAACGCATTCCTGACGACTACGTCAACAGAGCGGCCAGGGCAAGCAGCCGTTCGAATGTCGGGTAGCGGTCGCTGGCCTCCTTAACTGGACTAGGATGTGTCTCCGATTTCGTGATGGAGCTCAGCCAGATACAGCCCGTCGGAACGAGCCACATCATGCTCGCGCTGTGACCAGCGCGCTGAGGGCGTCCGCGGCCGGGCTCAGCGGCCCCTGCGCTCGCCACACCAGAGCGAGGCGGGCCCACACCCGCGGCGGGATCGCGACCGCGCGGACCAGCCCTCGGTCATCGTCCCCCGAGACCTCGGATGCGGGCAGAATCGCCGTTCCGAGCCCTCGCTGTGCGAGTCGAGCCGCGACCCGCGGATCGCTCGCCTCGAAGGCGATGTGAGCGTGCAGGCCGGCCTCGGCGAAGCTCGCGTGGAGAGCCGAACGGATCCCCGCACCGCGCGGCAGCGTGAACTGAACTGGTCGTTTGAGGTGTGCGAGCTGGCAGAGTGGGAGAGCACGGGGCAGGCGATATGACGCTCCGCAGGCAAGCCCTACCCCGCCGCGATGATCTTATTCGACTTGGTCCGGTTACACCGCCAGCACAAGGTTTGGAGATTCTCCGGCGCTGTCAGACCGCCCTTGGACACAGGCATGATGTGATCCACCTCTAGCAACAGGTGCGGTTCCGCCGACAGAGAAATCGAGCAGTACCGGCAAGTGTGGTTGTCACGGGTCTTGATCATGTCGCGCAGCTTCGTGGTCATGAGCGCGCGCTGGCCAGCCGCGCTCTTCCGCCACTTGATCTTCTGCGACATAGTTTCGATCAGCACGTCGATCGTCTGCCGGTTGAGAGTGACAGATGATCGCTGACTGCTGTTTCCACCGGCACTGACGTACTCGAAGGCATAGACCGGGTACGGCACGCTGATCGGCGACAACTCGACTCCGACGTGCTTCATGAACTCGTCGGAGTAGTGCTTGAGGATGAACTTCGGCGGGTTGACCATTTGTGTGATGCCGGCCTCCCGCTGCTGAAGATTCGCGACCGCATCCTCCAGACGGGTGATGCCGTCCCCGAGGCTCTCCACCTCGGCGAGGTCTTCCTCGTTGGCCCTGATGTCGAAGTACTTCATTAGGTACTTGATCGGGTCGACGCTGGCGTTGCGAACGACCTGCAGCGAGCAGTTGTGAACGTTTGGAGCCTGATAAGTGGCCAGGTTGCGGTCACGCCGGTACTTGTGACGGCTGGTGTTGTCGAACGTCGCCAGGTGCGCCTGCGCACCGGTCGATGACCCGCCGAGTACGAAGGTTCCTCCGCTGCGGATCTCGGCGACGTAGCTAAGGACCTCATTGTGCTCGGCGATCACCGAAGCGATCTCGGCCTTATGCGCCAGGAACTCCTCGCTGGCGAAGTAACGCTCCTTCAGGATGTGCCGGATAAGCCGATACAGGAGATAGCCAATTCCCGCGACGAGGGCGACCGGCCAAAGAGCCTGGATTGCTGCGACCACAATGCCGACGAGGAGCAGAATCCCGATCACTGAGGTTCACCCCGAAAAGTGGACAGTGGTCACGCGACCATCAAGGTCGCGGTCAGTGACTTTTCGTAGTTCGTGGGGCTGAGCATCCCGATCGTGGAGTGCCTACGGCGAGTGTTGTAGATGTGCATCCAGTTGTCAACTGCAGCAACTAATTCCGATGCATAGGCGAAAGCGTGTCGGTAGTAGTACTCGTGCTTGAACGTGGACCACAGACTCTCCGCGCCGGCGTTGTCCCAGCATATTCCGGTAGCTCCCATCGAACGGCGCAGCCCGTACCGTTCGCACGCCTGCTTCATGATGTCGGCCGTATATTGACTTCCTCTGTCCGAGTGCATGATTGTGCCGGCGACATCCCCGCCGCGAGCTGCTACCGCCATGTCCAAGGCTTCGATGACCAGTTCGGTCCGCATGTGATCGGCCACCGACCATCCCAGAACCTTCTTCGAGTGCTCGTCCTTGATTGCGCACAGGTACATGTCACCTTCACCGCAGGTCAGGTACGTGATGTCGGAAGTCCACACGGCGTCGACGCGGCCCTGATCGAACCGTCGTTGCACCAGGTCGTCCGGAAAGGAAGCAAACGGGTCGGCGACGGTGGTACGGATTTTGAACGTGCGCGGGCTGATTCCGACGATGCCGAGTGACCGCATGATCTTCGCGACGGTCTTCTCGGTAATAATCTCCCCGCCGTCGTGAAGTTCGGCGGTGATCCGCGGGGACCCGTACACACCTTTCGATTCTCTGTGGATGTCGAGGATCTTCACTTCCAGGTCCGCGCGCCGCTGTTGCCGTTCACCCAATCGTGTTCGGACACTGCGTTCTTGGTGTTTGTAGAAACCGGAGGTCGAGACATTGAGGAGTCGCGCCATCCGGTGGATCGCGAAGTTCGCGCACTCCGCAGCGATCAACGTGTAGAGCTCTACTTTTGTTGATGCGCCGCGAAGTACGCGGACGCTTTTTTCAGGAACGCTATGTCTTTCTCCTGCTCGGAGACCTGCTTGCGCAGTCGTGCCAGTTCGGTACGTTCCGCGGCGGTCAACGGTTGATCTCCGGACGTTGCAGCAGCATCGATGCGTCGTCGTTCGTCGGCGACCCACCGCCCGAGCAGATTCTCGCTTAACCCGAGGTCGCGGGCGACCTCGGCGATGGTGCGGCCGGTATCGATCACCCGGCGGGCGGCTTCGACCTTGTACTCGGTCGTGAACGACCTGCGCTTGCGGGACATGAGGACATCCTCCCAGCGGAACCTTTAGTCCCGCTATCTCGGTGTCCACCATCCGGGGTGAACCTCACACTTGCCACATGTTCTTACCTCCGGTTTAACGGGAAGCACGAACACGCCCCCATGCTGACGGCATTATGCCCGGGACGACCGACCTGGTCAAAACGAAAACTGGCGCTCTCGGGTTGATTGATAATGGCGCGAAAAAGCGACCGACTAATGACTCGGATAAGTATCTGCGGCTGACAGAGAAGGGTGATCGACATCTGACAACCATTGCCTGGGTCGCGGAACTGACCGGAGATTGTCGGGCTGGCCGCACCGTTGAATGACGGCCCCGCCCCGCCGACCTAACAGCGCAGTTCCCGTGTTCCGCACCGGTGGTGCGGTCGGAAAGAAAGTGCTGATCCGCACCGATGGCGCCGGCGGCACCCACGCTTTTCTTGAGTACCTGACCGCTCGGCGATTGCGCGCCGGTCCCACACGCCGTCTAGCGGTTCAGGTCGACGCGGACCCAACCACGCAATGCGCCGCCTCATCCTCTGAGCCACGCCCGAGTTCATCACCGTGGAGCGCGTTCCCTTCCGCCGCACGCGCAACCGCCCGACGAATCGCACGACGAGCAGCCAGATCGAAGCCCTGCGGCACATCAACGGTCACCCGCAATGCTGCTGCCTTTGCGGGCGAAAAAAGTGGTTCACAGCAGGCGCGATCAACACCCCTAGAGAATCCGATCACCACGTCTTTTCCACGTGCAGATCCCGCCCGAGTAGGGCTTCACGCTTTCAGCGTCTCCGTCTTCACATGTCGAGTGGACTGCCCCACTGTTCGGCGTGAGCGCCCACACCGCAGATGTCTGGGCCGAGCGGGGCGAGTACACGTGCCAGGGCATCGACGTCGAGTACCGCACCGTTAGCCCGTTTTCCGAGTGCACGCACGGTTTGTTCAAGCCCTGCGGGGTCACTGACCAACGCCGTAGCACCGTTGCTGCGAGCATGCTGGACGACTGCGTCAGTGTGGGAGTAGAACACGCATGTGCTGATCCACGGGGGTTGCACCTGCCGGGACTTGAGAAGCTCACTCAGCCGGACCGCTTGTCGACGTACCTGCTCCGCCGGTGACGGGTGAAGCATCACTCGCATTTCTGTCCGGTCTACGTCAGAGCTACGAATACGCATCGCGCGTTTCCCGGTCGAGACACGTTCGATGCTTTCGGTAGCGAGCAGCGAAGCCAGTGCCGAATGGTGAGTGCGGATGTCGACGCCGTCGAAGATGACGCCTTTCCAGTATTTGCTCTCGACAATCAACATCCCCGTTCGGGTGATGAGCAGGTGATCGATCTGCGCGTGGAAGGGATCGGTGTCCTGGGCCTCGACCGGACGGAACACGAGGTTCGTCACCACGATCGCATCGAGCCCAATCCTGTTGCACACGTACAGAAGCCGATCACGCGAGGTCAACTCGCCCTGTCCGATCGCGAGAACGTAGCTGTCTTTGATCGTCGAATATCGAGCCAGGTGGTTATCACGCTCCGCGCTCAGTTCATCGATTTTCCGTTGGTGTTCGCCCCTGAGCCTCGACACGTCCGCACTCTGCTGGGCCTGCATCGTCGACACCGCGTTCTGATAACGAGAGGCAGCCGCAGCCTCGTTCAACCCAAAAGCCTGTGCTGTGTGGGCGGAATTCGCATTCCACGCTTTACGGGACCGCTGATGCCACCAGATCGCCGCGGCTAGAGCGCCGACGAGAACAACTGCCAATCCAACAAGAAGTGCATTCACAACTGTCATTACAACCCACCCCTCTGACATGTCCCTATCGATACCAACGATTGACGGATGCTGAGAAGGTCAGTGCTCGTGCCGAATCGGCTTTCATGCACCCGTCGCACACCCCACATCACCCCGGATCGACGAGCAGCAGCTCCCCCGTGCAGGCACTGTCACGTTAGTTAAAAAGCTAGCAGCGACGCCTGTTTGGGACAGGCTTTTACGGGACATCGCCGGGCCGTTCACTTTCAGGCGGTGGCGTCAGTCGCGGTGACCGCCTGCCAGACCGCAAAACGGTCGGCCATCTCGGTACGCCACTCAGACGCCGAGAGCCCGTGCCGGTTGGGCCGGAAATGCGGTGAAATACCCGAGAAAGCGGAGAGGAAGCGTTGCGCGTGCCTGGTTGAGGTGAAGTGTTTCATCGCCCGCTCCCGCTGTCGGGTCGGCTGATGGGAATTCTCGGCCCGGTTGCTGAAAGTACTTGGATCGGCGATGCTCGACCGAGCCCAGCATCTCGCGGTGCGCCACCTGGTAGCTGCCCAGCTTGTCGGTGACGATCACCCGCGGCACATATCGCAAGCCCTTGAGCAGCTTGCGGAAGAATCGCTTGGCGGCGTTGCCGTTTCGGCGTGACTGGACCAGTACGTCGAGCACGTTGCCGTGCTGATCGACCGTACGCCACAGGTAAAGCAGTTTGCCGTCGATTCGGATGAACACCTCGTCGAGGTGCCCCCTGTCGCCGGGCCGCGCCCGTCGTCGGCGCAGCTGGTTGGCGTAGGCCTGCCCGAACTGGCACACCACCGCCGGATGGAGTGGACCCATCGGCTGGAGTGGCTCATTCATGAGAGATCTCGCTTTCGTGTGTGGATTCTTTGTCGTACCCCCGCTGACCACGCTCACTGACGCCGATTCGGATCTGAGTCGAGTATCGACCAGGCAACCGCGCAGTCATGGCTGTCGGTAGAACTGTGGCATTGGGGGTTGCGGTGCGCTGTCATAGCTGCCGAATGTGGCGGGGAGGAACTGTGCCGATCCTGGTGCGCGACTACCGAATAGCTCCGTTTCTTTGCGGGCGCGAATGAACTGCTGGATCAAGGTCGTCAGATCATCGGCGTAGGCCGGGGCCTCAGGGCCAGCCAAGTCGATGAGCAGGGGATGGATTTCCTCGTCGACAAGAGTGATGACGACGTGGAATCCGTCGATCGGGTGGCGGTCGTGCGGGTAGAAGTCGGGGAGAGATGCACGGTTTTCCGGATCAAGCGGGTATTTCTCCTTCAGAGAAGTGAGTCCGGCTACGTAATCCTCGTAGTATTCATCGGTCATGTTCCAGCTCTTCCTTAATTTCGTTCGGTTCGCCGCAGTAGTCACTCGAATCAGGAAAACCGTTGGGGTAGGACACAATCCCGCGTTTGGGTAGCAGCGACATTGCGCGGCAACGCGGTGGGTTCCCTCACTGTTTGTACCGTCGCCGATGAGGGATGCCTGCAGCGTTCCGTCTGTGACTGCGACGGTCAATCGTCTTCGAAGGTCAGACATGCTCACTCCGCCTGGTCGAGGTGTCGTTGGCGACGGTGATGGTGTCGTTGTTTCCGTACGCCTGGGCGCGGGCGATCCCCACGTCGTACTCATCGATGTACGCCCCTGCGCCGGGGGTGTATGTGCCGCCAACCTTTTCGGGGTCGTAGGCCATGAACACCACGTCGGGCCGTCCGCCGTTGAAGCGGCCGAACTGTTGGTAGTCCCAGCCGTCGGGTGCGTAGTCGTCGTTCCAGGCCAGTCGCGCGACGGGAACGAATCCGGCATCCGCGTACAGGTTCGGCAGGACGGTGTCGAAGCAGTCCAGACGATGACCTCCGAGCATCGCGCTTTGTCGGAGCATCGACTGCGCGACATCGGAATGCGCGCTGTCCTTGTGCGCGAACACCGAAACGACTTCGTCGCCCTTGAGCGCGACGCCGGCCTTTCCGTCGTCGGTGACCAGGAGCCGCATCTGCCGGTACTCGTCCTCGTCGTAGACGTGAACCGATGCGGCATAGGTATTTCTGCGGGTCAGCTCCAGCATCTGCGCGCGGTAGATGCCCGCGTCGGCAGGTGCCAGTTCGTAGAGCGTGGGTGCGGACAGACCCCGCTCGGCGAAGTCTGCGCGTTCGTCGGCGGAGAGTGTGTGATCGGCGACCGGGTGGATCTGTTGGCCGTTGATCAGAAGCCGAAGGCTTCCGCTTCCTCGATTCCCGAGTCCGTGTAGCGCTCCTCGATCGCCTTCCGCTGGTCCTCCGGCAGTTCCGGGCTCCAGCCGTACTTCTTCCAGAACCTCTCGCGGCGTTCCTGTGTCATCGGTTCGTCCATCGTGTTCTCCTCGCTCGTTGTCATTGTCCGCGCCGTTTCGGGCGCGGCGGAGGGCTTCGGTTTGTTCGGCGCGCAGCTGCTGCCCAGCGGCCAGCCTGCGGTCCAGATCTGCGCGGCGCTCCGGGTCAGGTTCAGTGGCGAACGCGGCGCGCAGGTCGTCCTGACCGCCGGGTGTGGAGTCGTAGAGCTCGAGGGTTTCCTCGAAATCGGCGTCGGCTGCTGCGAGTCGGCGTTGCAACCGTGCGTGGCTGGGGTGCTCGTCGAGCTTGGCGCGGGCTTGATCGACGCGCGCCGTGACCTTGTCGAGGCGCTCGCGCATGTGGGGGGTGCAGCGCGGTCCTGGCTTGGGTTTACACATCAGCGGATCGGTCGGTGGCTGCGTCGATCAGGGCAGCGAGGTCGCGGCCGAGCTGCGCGATGCGTTCGGGGTGCGGTGCGGCTGGATCGGTCAGGTACGTGTCGCGGCGTAGCTCGATCATCACCGAGGACACCCGGTCGTCCCATCCGTAGTGCCGCAGCGGCACGTACGTGCCGCCGTAGGGAGTGTTCTCGGAGATCTCGCCGAGGGACGCGAAAGCGCCACGGGCGGCGTCGATCAGCCACTCCGGTGTGTGCCAGGAGTCGGTCCCGATACACAGCGGTGGCCGGGATGCGGCGGCGTCCTCGAACGCGGACGGCCTCGCCGGATACGAGTGCAGGTCGATGACGATCGCACGCCCGTATGCGTTGAGCCGGTCGGTGACGGCGTCGGTGACCGCAGCGGCGTAGGGCCGGAAATACCCGTCGATCAGTTCCTCCCGAGCTGGGTACGGCTCGGCGCGCAGCGGCGCTCCGGAGCAGGTCCGGGTGTAGACCGCGCCGCGACCGAACGCCTCCGCCGGATCGCCGTCGGGGAACCGTTCCGGGTCGACGACCAGGCGGGAGAGCCCGTTGATCACGACTGCCGGCAGCAGGCGGACGTGTGCGAGGGCAGCGATCGCGATCTCGTCGGTGGCGGTGTCGGTGGCCTCGTCCAGCTCGTCGGCTAGCTCCTGGTCGGTGAGCATCAGGTCGGCCCGGATGCCCTGCGGGATCACGCGCGCGGAATGCGGAACATGAACGATGACCGGCGATCCCTCGTCGCCCGGCATCACCGTAAAAGCGTTGAACATTGAATTCCCCCTGTTGTTCTCGAATGCTCATCCTGCCAGGCAACGACACTTTCCGGGACTTCCGGGACGTGAATTGACCACGCGGAATAGAGATTCGGCGGGTTTGTCGGTCAGCGGCGGTGGTCGGCGAGGATCGATTCCCACGATGTCTGTGGCAGGCGTGCGGGTCGGTACTGCGGCAGGGTGAGCGCGGCGTGATGGACCTCGGCGTGGACGGCTCCGAGGTTGTGCGTCTGCGCCGATGCGCCGGCGGTGTGGGCTGCTGCTGCGATGGCGTCGAGTCGGTCGGGGTACATGTTCGTTCCTTGGGTGTCGTTGGCTGATCGGGTGGTCACCAGATCTCGCCGATGAGCATCACCGCGGGCGAGGGCTTCTGCTTCGTATTGGTGGGTGGGCCGTGCTCCGGCAAGGGATCTGAGCATGTCGGGTGTTTGTGGGATTTCGGCGGAGACGACGGTGGTGGTGTGCGAGATGTTGAAGGGCTGCGCGTCCGCGCCGAGCGATTCGTGCATCGCGGCCACGGCCTCGCGGGTGGCGACCTCGAGCGCTTCGGACACCGTCGGTGCGGCGTGGCAGCTCCAAAAGGTTTCGCGTTTCATGAGTTGTTTCCTTCGTCTGGTCGCTGGTGCGTCAGAGACCAGTCTCGATCAGCGGGTGGAGAAGTCGTGAACCCGCATGACGTTGGGCGGATTACGTCGCTGCGCGGCCATGGCGGCAATCAGCGATTCGGGCAGGTGCGCCGTTCGTGCGCCTGCTGCGAGCGACTTGCGGACCAGCGAATAGATTCCGGTGTCTGCGTCGTAGTCGGCGGGCGTGAGGTACCAGGTAACCCCGCGCGGGCAGCCGAGCATTCCCGCGACGTATTAGCTTGTGCTGGTCTGGGCACGGGCATCGATAGTCATGACCTCCGTGGCCCAGGTGACCGAGACCAACGCGAACAGCGGCAGATCCGACTCCGGTGCAGCGGATCCGAATGCGGCGATCTGGACACCTCTGGCGGGGTGGTGGGGGAAGGCATCGACGTATCCGGCGACGAGGACGGGCTCGCCGTCGATGGTGGCGACGTGGCCGGTGACGGTGTCGGATGCAGTCATCGGGTTGCTTCTTTCAGTAGGTCGTCGATGCGGATGGTTTTGCGGCCTTGTCCGCGGGCTCGGTTGAGCGCGACGTAGATCTGTGCGCCGACTCGGACGTCGCGCAGGAGTCTGAACCGTTGCCAGTCCGCGAGATGCGTTTCGTCTCGAATGTCTTGCTGCGCTTTGGTCAGCTGGTGTTCCAAGGGCGCAAGGATCTTGATGACATCGTTGTCGAGTACCAGGTGGGCATCACCATTGGTGTTGCCGAGATTGTATGCGGCTTCGACGATCTCGGCGGTGATCGGGTTGTTGGCTGTGCGGGTCATGTCGAAGCCTCTCGGTTGGTGTTGAAAACAACCTTACAACGTCGAGTTGTAATGTGCAAGAGGCGTTGCGGCACGCACAAAAAAGTCGACCCACCACATCGAATATGCAGTGGGTCGACTGAGTTCAGGAACAGGCAACCACGGCCATGGGACGTGCCATCGCCGCAGCTCAGACTAGGTGGAGCACAGTCCGATCAGGTGCCAGATGGCACGCGCCGCCTGGCGGCGATCAGCGAGATCAACCGGCCATTCCCCCATCAGGGTTTCCTCTCTCCGGGCGCGGTCGGGCCATCGAAACGCGAGATAGTCGCCGTCACGACCCCGGTAGGCAAGGATCCGAACCTGGCAGACCAGATCCCATACGAGGGTTCCATCCTCGAGCGAGAGGGATTCGGTTTGCGCAACGACCGTGCCGGCATCGTCGGAAAAATGCTCGTTGCCACGTCGGGAACAGCGAAGAGCATGTCGTCGCCGAGTTCCACCGGGGTCGAACAGTGACTGGGGCCGATGGGCTGAAGCGTGACGGAACCGTAGAGGATTTTCGGTGATGACATGCGAACTCTCTTCTCTGACTACGCCTTTGAGTAACGAGCACAACTTGCCAAAGTTTACAACGTGACGTTGTAATGTTGCAAGGTGGGGCTTTGCCTCCAGTACCGGAGGCCGATTCGCGCGTCGCTAGAGCCTTAGCTGCCTTCCCTGCTAGCCCGGCTTATCTGCCGGATTGGTTAGTACACAATCCCTTTCAGTTCGGCTTCCAGGGGTGAAGCGCACGACGGGCTCATGATCGGACGCCAACACGGACCCTTCGATGCGGTGGAATCAGAGACTGGCTTCTCGCACGCTCATCGGCCGGCGTCATCGCAAGCGATGCAGCGCGGACGACCGAAGGGCCCCGCAGCCTGATCACTCCATGGAACAGGTCGCGGCTCTCACGCCGGCTTCCGCCTGAGTGGGTCTCGACCATCAACCGGTCGCGAGACGTTCCGCTAGCCGGTCGAGGCCCGCTTTGATCATCCGGCCGTAGCCATCGTCGGTCAGCGCTCTTACGGCGGCTTGCCCGCGCCCCAGGTGCTCGCGGGCACGGTCGAGATCACCGAGCTTTCGGTAGCACTCGCCGAGGTTGAGGTGCAGCGACGGATAGAACCCCGCCACGGGACTGGCCATCCCCACCTGCGCGACTCGCTCGTCGGTGATCAGGCCCGCCGCCTCAAACGCACGCAGGTCCCAGGCCAGTTCCTCATGCACGTCGTCTTGTACGTCAGCCATCGAGTGTGCCAGTCCGCAGCGATGAAAGGGATCCCCGTGCTCTCCGCCGATCTGATCCCAAACCTCAGCGAAGAGGCTGCGGGCGGCCTCGCGTTCGCCACGCTGGCTCAGCTCGATCCCGTAGCCGATTTGGATCATCGTTGCGTCGGGCTCAGTCACAGTTCCTCCTTCGTGGCGATCTTGCTCGACCGTAGCAGTGACCGCCGACAAGACGACCACGCTCAGCACCATCGCTGGCCGGACGATCTAGTTATCGGGGTCGACGAGAGTGTCTAGCTGTACTGACCGGAAACGTTGATCGAGCACTTGGCTCACAGCCGACGCTCGGCCGCCGACTCAGCGTCGCGCCCGCCAAGGTACTGGGCGAGGGCGTTGCTGGCAGCGAGGAGTGCGCCGCCGCGCCTCGACAAGTGAGTCTTCCAATCGGCGATGGTCTCCATCAGCTCGATGGTGCCTCCGTTGTCTCGGACAGCCCCGATGACGGATGCGATCTCTGTCAGTCCTTGGCCACCACGGCGAAGCAGGTGGGCGAGTTCTGCATCGCGAACATCCTGTGGTCCATAAATGCGATGGCGCGTGCCCGACACGCGGGCAGGGGTAAGGATGCCAGCTGCTTCCCAGTCGCGCAGCGTCGTGGTGGTCAGCCCGAGCCGACGTGCCAGCTCGACTGGCGCAAGCGACGCGCGCTGAGGAGGGCTCACCTCCGCGACGGCCTCGATCGATGTGTTGAGGGTGCGGACGGTGAGCCGATCCGCGAGGAGTTGGGCATGGACATGGTCGAGCTCTTCAAGCGCTACGTCGAGATCATTGGCGTTACAGGCACGCAGAATCCGCACAGCAGAGGGGCGTCCAGTCGCTGCTACCAGAGCCACAAAGGCATCCAGCGCTAGGCGATGCACCAGCGTGAAGCGACGATGCCCAGTCGGCGTGCGCGCGGCCGCGGGCAGGATTCCTTCAGCCTCGTAGTTCCGGATCGCTTGCGTGGACAGTCCGTGCGCGCGGGCAAGGTTGGCCGGCCGAGACCATGCTTTGAGGTTTTTCCGACTACTCACACACTCAAGAGTGCCAAATCCTCAAACGAACCTTCAGCGGTATGTTTCGAAGACATGCAGACAATCGCGCAGTCTCAACCTGACCCCAACGATCTGACATTGTCCGAAGAAGACCGACGGGAGCTGATCGGCTGGGCCGCCGGCTGCATCTACCGGCTCCTCCCGATCTTCACCCGCCACCGCCCCACTGACGACCGCCTGGAGATCGCCCTGAACTCGACCAGCCAGTTCCGTGCAGGAACGCTGTCCATCGGACCGATGCGCAAACAGGCCTTCGCATGCCACGCTGCCGCCCGAGAGTGTGATGATCCCGCCGCTGAAGCTGTGGCTCGCGCCTGTGGCCAAGCAGTCGCCATTGCCCACATGGGTGGGCACGCACGCAACGTCGAACGGTACACGCGCAAGGCGCTTTCCGGACCTGCCCTCACCGAGGAACTCGCGTGGCAACGCGCCCACGTTACCGCCCGCATGCGCGAATACATCTTCACCGCCTGACACAAGTACTTGCGCCAGGCACGACCTGACTACCAGACCAGACCGATCGCACGCCAGCCACCGCCGGGCCCCTCCTGGACCCCAGAAACTCGGGAACATCTGTGACTCACGCGAACGCCACCCTCACCCCACGCCACCGCCTCAAAGTTGCTCGCCGCGTCGTCGACGACGGATGGCCTTCCCCGCGCCGAACGCGCCGTTGATCCATACGAGCATGGCGCCGAGCGTAGCGGCGACTCGGCCGGGCGATTGTCTGCCAAGACTAGATCCGGCCGCAGAAACGTGGCTCCCATCGCCTGTGTGAGCGAAAGAAGAGGTCGCACATCGGAGGGATGTGCGGCCTCTTCTCGTTCACGTCATCTCAGATCACCCAGAACTCGATCAGCGCCCAGGCGATCCGTAGGAGTTCGATCAGATCGACGATCATCACGCCCTCCCGATGCCGGTGAGCACTACCCCGAGCCCGCAGACCAGTAACACGAAGGCTGCGAGTTCGGCGACGTACGCGAGCGATGCAATCGAGGAAGGCGGTTCCTTTGACGTGCTGCGCTTTTCAGGCATTCTCGGGCACCGCCACCTGGCGTGCGCCGTCGACAATGGCGACCGGTTGCGCCTTGTCGTCGCGCAGAGCGCGGATGTTGATGTAAAGCACCTTGTCGGTCCAGCTGCCGCCGACGATGGACGGGATGCTCACGCTTTTGGTGTTGACGCGGACGACCTGGTGCCAGCTTCTGCCGTCGTAGGTGATGTGGTCACCCTTGGTGATGACCTCGCGACTGTAGGCGACGGCAGCACCGTCGTCGACGAGCTGGTCGTAGACGCCGGACCAGAATTCGATCTGATCGAGCAGGTGGCCGCTTTCGCGTTCGAGGTTCTCGCGATAGGTGCCGGTGGCGGCGTCATGGGCTTCGACGTGCTTGACGCCGTCATGCACGAAGAGCGTGCGCGTGTGGCCGTCGATCGAGCGCTGAGTGCGGCGCTGGTCAGCCTTGAGCTTCTCGATGCGGCGTGCGACGACGTTCGGGTTGTAGCGGTATTCGGTGGTCTTCGCTGCGGCGTCGGCGCGCCCTGCCGCGCGCTGCGTCGCCCGGTACGCGTCGATCGCATCCCGAGATGCCATGTGCACCTTCTCGTAATGCTTGCGCATTGCCGGGGCGCTGTAGTGATCGACCAGAATCGGCTGCCCGAAGGGGACGCGATCCGCCAATTCGTGGGCGCGCTGATCAGCGGCGTCTTCGCGTACGGCGAGGGTGTGAGCCTTGTCGGTCAGTGCGCCGACGCGGTCTTCCTGGCGGGCGATCTTGTCGGCTTCGACCTCGGCGGTGGTCCGGTACGTGTCGTCGACGTCAACGTCGACGGTGAAGCCGGCGGCGCGCAGGGCTTCTGCAGTCGAGTTGATGATGTGCCAC
Organism: Rhodococcus sp. OK302; assembly: GCF_002245895.1. Lineage (NCBI taxonomy): Bacteria > Bacillati > Actinomycetota > Actinomycetes > Mycobacteriales > Nocardiaceae > Rhodococcus > Rhodococcus sp. OK302. The sequence goes on along the minus strand of NZ_NPJZ01000002.1, from coordinate 615,099 downwards.
TTCGGGGCGGTATCTCGGGAACGCTGGATGTACCAGCTGCCCAAGTTGCGAGACCAGCGCCAGCCGTTCAGCTTGAGTATCGGAATGCTGTTGTCCCCCTTGCTCGTTCCTTCGATAAGGGTTCCTTCGGCGGCTGCGTGACTGATGACCAATGCCATGAGTGATTCTCCGTTCACGAGAAGATGAGAGTGAGCAGCAATCGGGAAGGCCGCGGTGGATGCACTTCGGCTGTGCCGGCTTGGCCGGATCGCGTTCCCTTGCTCGGGTTGGCTACCTCCAAACTATACAACGTGACGTTGCAAGGTTGCAAGCGCCGACGTGCTCGTTGGAAATTTCCCCGAATACAACTCCACGTTGTAAGGTCTTGGTAGTGGGAACCCACTACACCGACACTCCGATACCCTCGGACCCGACATCACCGGAGATCTGACATGACTACCCGCGACGACCTTCTCACCACGCAGGAGTGCATAGAACTGATCAAAGCGGAGACCGGGGTCGAATACAGTAACGCCACCTTCCGCGCCTACGTTCATCGCGGCCAAGCCCCGGCTCCAGTCGACAAGTTCGGACGGACCCCGGTCTACGACCGCGAAGAAATCCTCGAATGGATCCGCAACCGGCCTGGCCAAGGCTCACGCAGCGACATCAAACGACCACAGGACTAACCACAACGCTCATTCCCTACTTCTCTGCACCACGCCGCGATTTCGTGAATGGATATCGGTATCAGTGTTGTGCGGTTCGGATGTCGTGCAATCATCGGTTGATGTCCGCAAGATGGTACGAGAGCGAACGCCTTGAGCGGTGGTCCTACACGGTAGGAGCGATTCTGCTGATCCTGCTCGGCCCGGGGAACATCAGTGACGTCACGTCGGCATCCCGGTCGGGGAGGGATTGGGTGGACCTGGGGATCTGGGCCATCGCTACTGTTGGATTTGTTGTGTTTGCGGTGCGGCACTGGAGGAATCGGAACAAACCGGTGCGCAGCAGTCTTGTCGGCTGGATCGATCCGGCTGATGTACCAGTGGGGGATGTACAGGCAGCGATTGCGGTGACCTCAAACCGGATTGCCGCGATCAAATCGCTTCGTGAGCAGCACAGTGGGCTGGGACTCAACGATGCTGCGGACATGGTCGATACGGAGCTAGGGCGTTCTAGGAATGAGTGATGCGACGGGTAATTGTCGATCCCTGAGACTTGGTTCACGCTTCACGGCTCCCGTTTTAGTGCAGTTAACAGGACCGACCGTGAACACACTGCGTGGCGGCGCTTTTCGGTGCGCGCAGCAGTCGAGTCCGGACACGCCGATGCCCCGGCGACATCATTCGGGCCGGGGCATCGGTGAAGCAGTTTGAGTGACGGAAATTCTTATTGCAACCTGCGTCAAGGCGGCAGACGAGACGTCACCTGTCAGTTGCAGTCGACGTGCAGCGACAGGTAAACGCGACCCATTCCGTAGGGCGAGTTCCAGTCGGCCGGCGCGTCGGCGGTAGCCGCGATGTCGACCTGACCTGGCTGCGACCAGTCGACCGAGTGCAGGGCTTCGAGAAACTGGTTGGCGGTATCAATGTCACCCGACAGGTCCTGCTCGGCGTTCTCGACGGAAAGCACTTGAGAAGGGTTGGATGCCTTGATCTTCCAGCCGTTCGGTGACGAGATGTTCACGACGAGGTTCTCACCTGTTCCGGTGCACCGAGCGGTGACGTCCTCGGGTTTCGGGGTCGTGATCTCGGTGTCGGAGTGCTTTTCACCCCAGCCGATGATGATGCTGCCGAGATCGTCGGTGGAGTCGGTGACGACCGTGCCACTGGTGGACGCGGACACACCGGCAGCTGCGCGACTGTCATCGCTCCCACATGCGGTCAACACGGCAAGGACCCCGACGGCGGCGACCGCGACAGTTACGGCGCGGCGGGTTCGGTTGGCAGAGTGATTCATTGGGTTCGTCTCTCTTAAAAGAATGTCGTCGCGGTCGTGGGTCAGCTGATGCTGTCGACGAACCAGCGGCCGTCGATGTCCTTGGTGGTGATCGTCTGCGAGAACTGACCTGGCTCTTGGCCGGGGCGCATTTCGGCGATCACGACGGAGTAGACGCGGTCGGTGATCGTCGTGATCCGCACACAATGGGTGGTTCCTGCTGGGACGGAATCGATTCCGCCTTTGATCTTGTCCGCGAGCGGCAGAGGCGAATCGGGGGTGGCCAGTGCACGAACGGCGTCTCCGGAGCGGGTGACGTAGTAGGCGTGCTCGAAGGCTGCGATGACGCCGGCGCCGCTTTTCTGATCGCCTTGGTCGGTTCGGCATGCACTGGGGTCGGCGGCCGGTTCGGTGGTGGTGGCCGGCGGGGTGACGGCCAGGGCCGGCATCGAGGTGGGAGCTGCCCCGTCGTCGGCGGCGAGTGTCGGCGCGGGGGTGTCGGATCCGGAGAACACGCGCACCAGGAACCAGCCGAGCAGAGCTGTGACCAGCAGTAGCGCTGCTGCGTATTGCAGTCGGTAGGACCGTCGGGGCGGCTCATCCTTCGGCGGGCGTGGCGCTTTCGGGGCCTTTGGTGCCTTCGGCGCTGTAGTGGCCTTCGGGGCCTTGAATGTCTTGGGTGAGTTGGCTGTGGTTCGGGCGGCGTGCGGTGCCCCGGTGGGTGCGCCGCCGAGTGTGTCGATCACTGCCGGATGCCTCGTCGTCTTCGTGCTCAGAATTGGCTTCATGTCTGCGCACCCACCTTTCGTCGTTGTCATTGCCGTTGGCCGATCAGGGCGGGCAGCGAGTGTGTCGCCCGCCCTGATCGAGCTGTCCGACTTTTGCGGGGCTTATGCGTGTGCGCCCGCACCGATTGCCTGGCTGATCAGCGTCGATGCCAGACCCGGCGACGCGTTGTTCAGGTAGTCGGTCAGGGCGGCATCGACCTGCTCGATGACCGCCTGACCACCGGGCTGCACGGCAACGAAGCCGCGGACCTGCGCATCGATCGCGGGTGCGGCGGCGACGGTGTCGCGAACGGTAGTGGCTACGACCTGTCCGATGGGGCCGGAGTTCTCCCACTCGGTGAGGACGTTCTGCGTCTGTGTCGTCACTGCGGTCTGGTCGACGTCGGGGACCTCGACGTCGACGGGCACCCCGAGTTCGCCTGCGCCGTATGCGGTTGCAGCTGCAACGCCTGCGATGCCGCCGCCGACTGCGCCGATCGCCGCTGCGGGAACTCCCAGAACCGCTGCACCGATACCTGCTCCGGTGGCCGTACCCACTACCCCTGCGGGCACAGCTCCGATCGGCGTCAGCATGGGGCTGAACAATCCGAGGGCGGACGTTCCGCCGATCGTTCCTCCGATCAACCCGCCTACCGTTGCTGCGGGCACGCCCAGCGCTGTGGCACCGGCCAACGCTCCACCGGCTCCACCGGCCAACTGCGCGGCGGCGATCCGGCTCGCACGATCGACCGGGATACCGATCGAGGCGTAGAAGGTCGACACCTGACTCTCGATGACCGCGCTGGTGCCGTTGGTGCGGGCGAGATCCTGATCGGATACCCAGTTCGGCTGATCGAAGACCCAGTCACCGACGCGACCCTTTTCCTTCGGCGCGATGATCGGTGCGACGATCTCGACCTGGCCGGGAAGGTGGATCTGGCCGTAGTCGATCGGGGCGACGCTGTAGTCGGACGGTGCCTGGTAGGTGTTGGTGTTGTAGTTGTAGTTCGGCAGTGGCTGGTACGTGATGTTCTGGTACTGCGCGGGCGGTTCGACCCAGTAGGTCGGCGCGGGCTGCGCAGGAGCGACAGGAGCCGGCGCGGGAGCTTCGGCGGTGACACCGGACTGGCCGCCGCCCTGTGAGATGCCGGCCTGTCCACCTCCGTCGGTGATGCCGGCCTGCCCTGGTGCGGCCATCGCCGACGGTGCGAGGGCGACGCCGGCCGCGACCGCTGCGCAAGCGACGACAGCGACAGCGCCCTGACGTGCGACGCTGCGGCGACGGTGCCGGCCGCTCTGCTGTGCGCGGCGAGCTGCTCGGTTACCCGCGGTGATGTCGATACTCATGGTGGTGCCTTTCGATGAGGAAACTGCTGGTGGAAGCCGATACGCAGGTCGAACGGGCGGTGCCCGGCGACAGTGAGTCAGAGCGCGGCGTGTGCGATCAGGTCGATAACTGCCCCGGCAACGACGGTCAGGGATTGCGCCGTGGTCGAGCGGAGCTGGGAGGTCGCGATCCGCTCACCCGAAGCGAACAACGGCTCGAACGGCATGCGAAGAACTTTGTGTACGCCGAGTTCGAGAAAGGCGTCGACGGCCTCGGTTTCGACCATCGGCGCATCTCCCGGTCCGTCGGTAATGACGACGATCGTGCGGGCGAGAACGTCCGAACGACTGGTGGCCGCGAGGTCGAGCAACATGCGATGTGCGGCAGCGGCAGCATCGCGGCGCAACGGCACCGGAACGACGAGGACATGTGCGTTCGAGGTCGCCCACTGCCAGCTGCCGGCGAGCCGGTTGTTGCCGGTGTCGGCGATGAGGACCTCGCGGTGCTGGGACAAGACGGTAGCCAACGATTCGACGTCGTCGTATCCCAGACCGGCCCCGCCTGCGCCGTCGAAGGTGCCTGCCACGATGTCTTCGCCGCCGGGCTGACGAGCCAGATACCGCGACAACTCCGAAGGGCGAATACTCCCCGGTTGCACTGACTCGGCTGCAACCAATGCGAGCACATCCTGACCCTCGCGCGGCGGGACGGAGACGCGGTCGGCGAGGCTGCCCCCGACCTCGGCGACCTCGGCACAGACGGAGCTTCCGGCTCCCCGATGCTGGGCGATGACAGCGTTCAATCCGACTGCGATCGGGGTCTTGCCGACTCCCCCTTTCGGGTTTGCCACCGTCACGATCGAGAACCCCGGAATCGGACCGGCGATCGCGGAGACTGCGCCGCGTTGACGCATTTCGGCGGACTCGGGTTTCGGTGCCAGTCCCAGGTTCAGGACGGCGTTGAGTCGGCCCCGAATGCCCGTACGAGCGGGTTCACTCGAACCGGGCGTGATCTCTGGAGCTGCGAGCACCGACGTCGCGGAGCGGGTCGGCATCGACTGCGTACGTGGTCGGGTGGCAGGGTTCGCTGGGCGCTCATTTTGGGGACGGGATTTGACCACGGGTCGTGCTTGGTTGTCGCCGCGCACCGGTCGTTCACTGGAAACCGGCAGGTGGCCGATGGGGGCCACCGACATCGTGACCGGTTCCTCAGCGACCTCGACCGGAGCTACCCCCGGCTCGTCGTCTGGTTCTTCGGCCACTTCAGACTGCTGTGGCTGCGAGGTCTTGTCCACGGACATCGTGACCGGTTCCGGAGCTGCCTCGACCGGAACTGCTTGCAACTCGTCGGTCACTGCGGAGATCGGCCCAGTGGGAAGCGACTTTGTGACATTCCCGTCAGGCTCGACGGTGAGGTATTTCGTGTGACCTGCTTCGTTCACTACAACCTCGACCGGCGCACCCGACTCGGCCGAATGCTTGCGGCTGTACTGAGCGATCACAACGTGGATCGACTGCCCCTTGTCGGCGGTCAGTTCCACCTCTTCGGCCCCTGCCCCGCGCGCGACGGCGGTCCGCTCGCCGGTGATCTCGATGGCAAGGGCGGACATCAGGCGCTAGTCCCGCTGAACGCAGCGACAGCGGACAATTCGTTGTCCATTTCCGAGACGATCGTGTCGGCTTTGTCGAGCGCTGCCAGAGCGTCGTCGCGTGCCTTCCCGTCGGGCAGAACCTCGATGATCTGGCGTCGGGTGGCGACGGCGCTCTTGATCTCGTCGAGGCGCGGCTGGGTCAGTTCCTGCTCTTCGCTGAGCTTTGCTAGCCATGCAGGTACGGCGTCCTTGAGGACCTTGCGTAGTTCGGTGATGACCGGATCCCCACCTCCCTTGGTCGGCGCGAAGGGACCACGAAGCAACGTGATGTCCTGGGCGGTGGGGGTGATCGACTGGGAGATACGACGGCTCATGGTGATGGACCTTTCGTGGGGTGTTAGGAGGGTTTCGGGGGTAGATCGTCTGGAGGTCACACGGTCTCGAGGACCTTGTCCGGTTCGGGCAGGAACACCACTTCGTGCGGCCCGTAGGTGATGTGGTTTTTCACCCGTCCGGTGCCGTTGAACGTGATCGTGGTTTCGGTGACGTCGCCGGTGTCTTTGGCGCGGATGACGGTCACGGCGAAGACGGTTGCCTCGTGTTCATTTCCGTGGCCGTCGTCGATCAGCACGGTCATTCCTTCGGTCACTGCGTGGGCCGGGATCGCGTCGAAGTCGTCGTCCGGGGCGGCAGCGGGAGCAGCGGAATCGGTGAGGTACTCGCCGAGCTGCGTCGGCTCCGGGGCGTAGCCGCGCTCACGAGCAGCGGTGGCCATCGAACGCTCGGATTCGACGAACTGGCGCAACTCTTTCGAGTAGAACGCGATCTGCGGTTCCACCTCGGGGCGGAGCCCGTTGATGATCGCCTTCTCGGAGTTCGAGAGCTGGTTCCACTTGTTCGGATGCGGGTCCACGTTCGGGGTCCACCACATCTGCGCATCCACCGGGCTGCCGTCGTTGCCCAACGCCACGCCTCGACCGGGAACGGACGTGTCGATTTCGCGGCCGACCTGCGAGTCTCCCCACAGCATCATCGCGCCGTCCTGAGAGAGGTTGCCGAGCGAAATACGTGTGCCGAAGTTGTCTCGCGCGTTACCCGATGCACCGCCGAACAGGGAGGCGTCGGGACGCTGCACACCGAGCAGCAAGCGGATGCCGGCCGATCGTGCGAGCACCGCGAGATCGGCCCACGCTCCGAGCGGATCGAGTTCCTTGAGCGTCTCGCGGGTTTCGTCGTCGCCGGTCTTCGCAAGGCGCTGCCACTTACCCGAGAGGATGAAGAATTCGTCGAGCACGGTGATCAGGAGCGGTAGCTCCGAAGGCTCGATCTTCTTCACGTGCACGTAGTGATTGCGGGCCATCATCTCGCAGTGCAGCGCGCGCACGAGCATCGCGGAGCGAACCGCGTCGTAGACGATCGCGGCGCAGCCGGGATACCCCTCGAGTCCGTCGAGTTCGATCATTTTCGGATCGACGCCCAGGAACGGAATTCCGCGGCGTGCAGCTTCGGTGAGCAGGGTTCGGATGACCGACGTCTTACCGCCGCCGGTCGGCCCGACGATCAGGCAGTGCGGCTTGTTCGACTTCGTGGAAATGTCCCAGAACATGGTCAGATCCGATGCCGCTGTCGCATACGGCAAGTGACGCAGATTCTCGTCGACAAGTTCGAGTGGATGATCGACACGCGTGGGTAGCGGTGCGCGCAAACTCATCACAAGGTAACCCTCGGACGGGGACCAGTCCGTCGCCCAGGTACGACCCGATTCGTGGTCGCCGGCCAGGGCTGCGAGCGCCTCCTCGACCTTCTTCTGAAAACCGTGCGCGCCACTGTTGAGCGAGGGAGTGAAGGTGATCTTGAAACCGATCTCGACACCGGCCTCGTCGTAGCAGTCCACGGCGACGACGGGGTCCTTGAGCGGTCCGTCTTTGAGTGCCTGTTCGAGGGCCTTGTGCCGTGGCGATCGGGTGTCGGGTTCGGTTTCCTTGCGGGTGATGACGATCTGATCGCGGTGAGCTTCGTGAGTGATCGTGTGGGTCCATTTCGTTGTTCGGCGGCTCGCGGAACCACGTATGGCGCTGGTCAATTCGTCCATCTCTTTGGGACGGATGATCGCACCGCGAGGCAGCTTGATCTTGGCGTTGCGCAACGCCGTGATGCCGGGCGGAAATCCCACGACGATCTTGACCGGAAGATGACTGGTGGCCTGGCGAACCTGAGCATCGAGTCCGGCGCGGTGACGGTGCGAGATGAACCGCACGACGTCGAGTGCGATCCATACGACGGCGGCGAGGAGCAGTAGCCAGCGGTACCCGTGAATCGAAGCTGCGACTGTAGCGACCTGACTCTCGGGTGCCTGCCCCGTCAACTCGACCAGTCGGGGCGCATAGAACACGAAAGCCGTTGCGATGACAGCGAAGGGCGCGGTTGGGTTGTACTTGCCAACCGCAGCCTCCTTGGCTTTACCGCTCCGCCCTTTCGGATCGTCCGAGCGCAGCAGGTCGACGAGAAAGTCTTTGAGGGGGTCATGCTGACTTCTGCTCACCGGCCGCTCCTTTCGCTCGAATCACCCCGGCGATATTGTTCGCCGGGCGTGTTGTGGGAGCACTGTCGCAGAGTTGGCAGAAGAACCTCAACGTGACCTGTGGATAACTTTTTCGAAGAATTTTTCGACGGCTCAGAACCCGCGTCGGAACAGTCCATTCCTTGCCTTCGGGCGAGGTGCGCCGCGGCCTTCGACCGGGTCCGATTGCGGCACTGCAGAACACATCGATCGGGGTGTAGCGACAACCCCAGACGCCGGTGCGACGGACCTTCCTCACGACCCTTCCCGGAGATACGACGAGGCATCAGAACAGAGTCGAAATGAGGTGCTCCGGGGTCCCTCCACGAACCCTATTGCGAGTACTCGACAACTCTGCTTCTTCACCCCCCGACAACACCTGGTCCGACCACGTCACGAGTGGTTGCGAACCCCTATCGAAACTCTGGTAACTATGCGCCCCAACAGTTCTCAAAGACGCCTAACCGACAGCTTCTACAGGACCCTGACCAGCAGTTCCCGAAAAGAGTTGGCGCGGCGCAATTTTCATGAGTACACTGCCGTTTTCAGGCCCTCCGGGCCTGAAAACGGCAGTGACCCCCAGAGGGGGGACGGTGAATCCACCCGTTTCCCACACCATTTCGCAACACTTCAAACCTACCCCGTTTCACACCTGCCCTCAGTCGTGTCGGGACAACCTCGTACATGCTTGTGTGCGCGACTGCTTGCATGCGCACCCGCAAAGCTGCGCGCACACCTGCGCACCGACACCTCGTGGGGGCTGACCATAGCTGTAGATCCCACGGTCGAAATCACCACTAGCTCAGGCGTCTTCCCGATGCGCTGGCGCGTACCTCCGACGCGGATGATTTCTCCACCCTGATTGCAACCTGTCACGGAATGCTGTCGGACATATACGAAAGTCAGTGTCCGAACTCCTCGACTGACAGTCTTCGCCCCACGCCACCTGACACCGTGTTGCGGCACTGATACGGATCCGACTCTGCACCGGCCCCGCGAGCCCCTGCATCAGACACTCCACGACTGTCAAAAGTTCTTCGTATTGAACGTGGCATCAGCGGGATTGCTCGCCGCGTTTTCGGACTGTTTCTCCGATTCGCTGTCAATTCGTCGTAATCAGGAGAGTTATCCACAGGTCACGTTGAAATCTATGTCCCAAGTCTTCTATGTTCCCGCGCAACCACATTCGTGGGTTCTGGTTTTCAACCTGTTGGAGAGTGCTCATGTTTTCTATCGCTTCCACCGTGATCGACGTGTCGATCGCGACGACGCACCCACCTGCTGCCACCGATGTCGTCACCCTCGCGCAGTCGACGGACGTCAACACCGGTGGCCTGCGCGCGTGGATCAAGGACAACGTCGTCTTCACGATCCTGATCGCACTCGCGTGTGTGGTGCTGGTCGGTGGTCTCAAAGGCAATCTCTCGCGGGTCTTCACGGTCGGCGGGTTGGGTCTCTTCGGGCTCGCGTACCTCGGGATTGCGACGTCGGAATCTGCTGCGACCGGGATCGGCAATTGGCTCCTCAGTCTCTTCGGTATCAGCACCTAGACCGTTGATGCGAACCCTGAGACCACGTGAACGGAGTAATCGGTGATCGATAACGACGACCTGATGTACCGCGTGGACCGGCACTACCTCGGCCCCACCGGCTATCCCCTGCCTGTCCGGATCCGCTACACCGCCGGCATCGTCGGGGCTTCCGCGTTCGTCGTGGTGTTCGTGATCGCTCGGGGGATTTTGCACGTTCCGCTCGGATTCAAAACTCTGATGGTGATGGCGCTGGTGACGGTCTGGCTGACGACCCGCATCGCGAAGTTCGTCACTCCTGACCGGCCGCTGCGCTCGGTGTTCAAAGCTGCTCTCAACGACCTCGTCGCGCCGCGACCACCGAAGGTCGGCAAAACCCTGTTCGTGTCACTTCCGACACGGCTGACCAAGAGCGCACCCACTTCCGATGACTCTGCCCATTTCGACGGTGAGGATCACCGATGACCGTTCACGACAACGACATTGCCGCACTGTTCGATCCGAAGATCGAGGATCCGGTTCCGGTCATCCTTCCGGGCTCGCTCCCTCCCTCGTGGGCTGCTGCGCAGTCCAATGCTCGCCGTCCGGCGCGTGCGTGGTCCGAAGCGGACACGCCCGTACCGGAGTACGACGACTACGAAGAAGACGTCTACGAAGACGACACCGAAACGACTCCGTCCACGGATCCCGATCAGGTTGCAGAAAAGGTCCTGCGGGCCCGTGGTCGCCGCGGCCGGACCACGAAGAAGGCACGCAAGTCCGCAACCACTCGCGAGAAGGACGCGGCGAAGAAGCGTGTAGACCGCGAACGCAAAGCCATCTGCCTGAAACTGACCGGCACCTCCGCCAACATCACCCGCACCGCCACGACCCCGACGGCGTGGTTCTGGCAGCAGCAAGGTCCGTGGAATTTCCGCACCACCGGCAAGCAACGCCGCTATATCCAGGACGAAGCGATGATCTTGACGAACCTGCAGAAGGCCGGTGTGCGCAAGCTGCATCGCCGACTGGTGCGTACTCCGTTTCCGGTGACGCAGTGGGCGATCGATCACAATGCTTGGGCCTCACCGATTCCTGATGTGCCCGGCGCGTTGTCGTGGGCCGATTACCTACGTGGTCAGCAGCACGCGATGCTGTGGTCGAACGCGACGCTCAAGGGCCGTTACTGGGGTATCGAACTCCCCTCACGTTCTGGTCTCGGGCAGTCTTTGGACTGGACCGCGCGGATGCTCATGCACGTAGCGCGCTGGCCACTGTTGGGCCGGGTCTCCTCCCTGGCGACCCGCTGGGCCGACGACGCATTCGATCGCGAGCAGAAAGCACTCGCCGATCACCTCGCTTCGTTGGAGCGGATCATGTCAGGCCAAGGCGCGAAAGCTGTTCCCGCGTCCCCGACCGCGATTGACTACCTGCTGCGCCGCTCGGCAACGATCGGATTACCCCTCGCAGCCGGTGGAGCCATTTCCGGCGGCGGCGACTGGGAGGAAACCGACGTCGCTGCCCTCGAAGACCTCACCGACCTGTCCCTGACCCCCGGTGACGGCTACACGACCGTCTCCGGTGTCGTCGACGGCCGCAAATACACCGGCACGGTGATCGTGCTGACCGTCGGCCGCATGGCACCACTGCCGATCCCCGAACGGATGCTCCCCTGGCAGATCATCGGCGACCCGTCCGGCGAGCCGCTGGAATGGTCGGATCGAATCGAACTGCACGACAAGGCATCGACCATCCGCAAGATGCGCTCCCTGACCGGAAAGATCGAGAGCCAGTTCGACCACTACACCGTCGAGCACGATCAGGTGCCACCGAAAGAGTTGGCGGAGCAGCACGCTCGCGCGCAGAACGTGATCTCCGATGTCGAGGAAGACCACTCGGGACTCTCGACGCGCACGACTGGCTGGTACCGCGTCGCGGTCGTGGGCACAAGTCCGGACGATGTTCGGCAGAAGGTCGCAGATCTGCAGGAGATGTACTCCCCGCACATCGCGCTCGAACATGAGCACGGCCAGTACCAGTTGCTTCGTGAGTTCATTCCCGGCGAGCCGCAGGCGAACATCGCCCACGCTCGCCGCATGGACGTCGAGGCGGTCGCTGCCGGTATGGCCACGGTCAGTGACCGCATCGGTGACCGGCGCGGTGTCGTCCTCGGCGAGACCTCGTCGATCTCGCCGCGACCGGTGATCTGGGATCTGTTCGCAGCCCACGAATCGAAGCACAAGTCGGGGTTGACTCCGATCGTTGCGGTCCCCGGATCGGGTAAGACGTTCCTCGCCGGCATGATCGTTTATCAGGCGGTGCGCGCCGGTGCGTACGGTGTCGTTCTCGACCCGTCCGGGCCGCTGTCAAAGCTGGCGGACCTCCCCGAATTCCGCGATGTCGCCCGTGTCTACGCACTGACCGGCCGCGATTCCCGTGCGGGAGCGTTGAACCCGTACCGGGTGATCACCGATCCCCGTCGCGAGGCTCCCGAATACGACGCCGCCAACATCGAGTTCGCGCGCGACGCCGATCGGTATGCGGCGGCGCAGTCGAAGTTCGACGCCGACCTGCGCGCCGCCGAAGCCGAACGTGTCGAGGTCGCCGTCTCGGTTCTCAAGATGATGCTCACCGAGCGCCATCTGCACCTCGAGCACACCGAACCGGTACTTCATCTGGCCGCGAACATGGTGGGCGGGGACAGCAACCACAACCTCCGCGAGGTGCTGGCCGCAATCGAGACCATCAGTGAGAACAACCCGGATCAGGCGGTCAAGACCTGCGCGAGTGGTCTCTACCAGCAGCTCGAATTGATGTCCCACCTCACCGAAGCCCGCGTGCTGTTCCCCGAGACAGGCACGATCGGCAGCGGCGCCGATGCCTTCGACGCCGACATCCGGCTCACCATCCTGACGATGCCGGGCCTGCAGTTGCCGCCCGAGGGAACACCGTCCTCGCAGTGGACTCCGCAGCAGCGCATGACCGCACCGCTCATGCACATGGCCGCGTGGCTGGCGAACAGGCTCGTCTACGAAAAGCCGCGTCACGTCCGCAAGGTGCTCTTCCTCGACGAGAACAAGTACCTCGAATCCACCGGCGCTGGCCGAACCCTGAACCTGCGCATCGCGCGCGACTCTCGCAAGTTCAAGGTCCGCGCTCTGGTGTGCTCGCAGCTCCCGGACGACTTTCTCGGTCTGGACGGAAGCGACGACAAGACCGCGCTGACCTACGAAGTGTTCGTCGGAGATGTCGGCGGCGATCCGCATGCGATCGAAGGCGCCCTCAAACTCCTCAAACTCCCCGTGGGGCAGGGGTTCGAGCAGTTCCTCGCCGAATTGGGCAGCGGCGGTGAGGACACTCTCGACGAGGACACCAATACCTCGTATCAGGATCAGGCTCGCCGTTGGATGATCCGGATGGCCGACGACGTCGAGTTGGTGCGGTCGAGCTGGATTCACTACGTGCACCTGGCGCACGTCTTCGAGGCGTTGAACTCCTCCTCGTCGAAGAACGCACTCGGTGGGCCAGCATGATCACCCCCGAACGCCGCCCCACGCCCGGAACTGCGATCGTGGAGGCTCGCACCAGCCAGGAACGCGGAAACGGGCTGGCTGTGCATCTCGGGCGCATTCTGGCTGTTCTGGCATTGGTACTGCTGCCACTGATCGGCGGCGGCGGGATCGCATCGGCCGGCGGGTTCGACTGCAAGGACGTCCCCTCGCCCGAGTACCCGAACTCGGTGATGGCCTCGGAGTTCGATTCCTCGAGCAAGGACCGTGCACCGAAGGACAACGCCACCGGCTACGAAACGTACGGCTGGGCTGGCTTGTCCTGGTCCACTTACGATCTCGGATGCGGCAACGACCTGGTCAACGCACCGCGCGCCGTCGCCGACACGACCACGGGCAACCTCTTCCTCGGAATCGGCAAAGGATTCGCCGCCGCTGCATTCTGGCTCGACGACCAGACCAAGACCGGACAAGCAGCCGAAGATGCCGGCATCGCCCCGGCGATGGCGACGTTCGACCAGATCGTCTCCTCCATCTCGAGCGGCATGTTCGGTGTCTACGGAATGTGGCTGGGCATCGCATTGACAGCAGTCGCGGCGATGATCCTGTGGCACGCACTCAAATCCAACGCCGCCGCCGTGACCCGCACCGTCGCCATCGCCGGAGCAGCATTGGGCATCGGAGCGCTGTTCGTCGGCGCACCGCAGGAGGCGATTCAGATCGCCGACGACACCTTCGGCTCGATCATCACCGACGCCCAAGGGCAGATGCTCTCCGTGTCCGGCAGCGACACCGATCCGCGCAACGTGCTCATCGACCAGATCTTCCTCGACGATTGGCGTAAGGGTTGGTTCGGCGCGAACTTCAACGACGAGGAACTCAAGCTCGGTCCGCAACTTCGCGGCGCGTTGGCGTTTTCGTATGCGGAGCAGCGAGAGATCGTCGATGACAACGAGGCAGCAAGCGCGCTGGCCGACAAGAAGGCGAAGGCTTTCGAAGACGACATCATCAAGAAGCTCGAAGGGTTGAACCTCTCGTACAACCAATTCCAGGGAAAAGATTCCGGACGTACCGGGATCGGTTTCATGGCGATGATCAAACTGATGATGCCGTCCGTTCTGTGGATCGGCGCCTCGATCCTCAAACTCACTGCCCTACTAGCGATTCGGCTGGCTATCCTGTTCGCGCCGATCTGGGTTCCGCTTGCTGCAATACACGGCGGAACTCTCTCTCGGGTGTGTCGCGCGATCGCGACGGCATACATGTGGGGCGTGGCGGGCGCGGTGATCATCGCCCTGTATCTGATGGCGCTGGTCAAGCTCTACGACACCGACAACGGGATCGTCGACGGAACGTGGCGGTTGTGGTTCATGATCATCTTGACCGCGGTGTGCTGGATGATCATGAAACCGTTCAAGCGGATGTCGCAGACCTTCACTCAGAACCAGGCCAGTCCGCTCCAGCGTAAGGCTCGCGGCGTCCAGTCGATGGCGAAAAAAGCCTTCCTCAGTGCAGCAACGGGCGGTGCGGGAACAGCCGCAGTCGTGGGTGGCGCCGCGGCCGACCGAGTCTCACCGAAGACAAAAGACCGCTACAGCACCAACATTCAAGATGGCGGGGTACTGGCACGTCCGGAGGGCCGCGAGCTCAACCAGCGCCGTCGCCAGGAGGTCGATCAGTCCCGCGTCGAGGCGCGCAAGACGATGGATCGTCAACAGCGACTGTCGGATTCACGCAAAGAATCGGATCACGACTTCACCAAGCGTGATCTCCAGACGAGCACGGATGCCGATACCGGCAAGGAAACCGCGCCGATGATGCCTCGGATCCAGGCGCCGGCGGCCAACAGGGGCGGCGTGGTCGCTCGCCAGCTCGTAGGCTCCGACAGCGACTCGGCGCGCAGCTCCTCATCGGTGA